>CANFOR010000039.1 GCA_947448675.1 Betaproteobacteria bacterium | reverse complement strand
GCTGTGTTGATTGCCGACCCTGCCACCGCCGCGCAGCTGTGGCCCGCCCTGCTGGCCAAAGACTGGCAGCGCTTGCTGGTCGATTTGCGGCCCTTGTGGCAGCGCGCCCAGCTGCTGCTGTTCGGCCACGCCTTGCTAGAGAAGCTGGTGAATCCACGAAAGGCGCTCACAACGCATGTATTTACTGCATGTACAGCTATTACTTCTGTAGCAAATGCCGACGCACACATTGCTGCCAGCTTGCACGCGCACGAACTGGCACGCAAACCCTTTGCCCCTTTGCCGGTGCTGGGCGTGCCCGGTTGGTGGCCCGACAACCAAGAGCCGCAGTTCTACAACGACCGCAAGGTCTTTAGGGCCGCCACTTGATTTTTCACACGGCGCCCCTACCATTCGCGCCATCGGCACAGCTTCCGTTGCCGCACTGAAAGACGCTATGAAACGCATGTTTTTGTTGATCGCTACCAACCTGGCTGTCATGGTCGTGCTCGGCATAGCCGCCAGCCTGCTGGGGGTGAATCGCTACCTCACGGCCAATGGGCTCAACCTCGCGTCGCTACTGGGTTTTTCGCTCATCATGGGTTTTGGCGGGGCCTTTATTTCGTTGCTGATTAGCAAGCCCATGGCCAAGTGGAGCACCGGCGCGCGCGTGATTGCGCAGCCGCAAAACCCAGACGAGGCCTGGATCGTCGACACCGTGCGCAAGTTTGCCGACAAGGCGGGCATCACCATGCCCGAGGTCGCCATCTACGAGGGCGAGGCCAATGCCTTTGCCACTGGCGCGTTTAAAAACTCGGCCCTCGTCGCCGTGTCTACTGGCCTGCTGCAGGGCATGACGCGCGAAGAAGTCGAGGCCGTGATCGGCCACGAAATCGCCCACGTGGCCAATGGCGACATGGTCACCATGACGCTGATCCAGGGCGTGATGAACACCTTTGTGGTTTTCCTCTCGCGCGTGATCAGCTATGCAATCGATAGCGCTCTACGCAGGAACGACGAGCGTTCCGGCCCCGGTATAGGGTATATGGTGAGCACCGTGGTGCTCGACATTTTGCTCGGCTTCTTGGCCTCGATGATCGTGGCTTGGTTCAGCCGCCAGCGCGAATTCCGTGCCGACGCGGGCTCTGCAAAGCTGATGGGCCAAGGCCGCTCAATGCAGGCCGCGCTGGCCCGCTTGGGTGGCATGCAGCCCGGCGAATTGCCCAAGAGCGTGGCCGCCATGGGCATTACCGGCGGCCTGGGCAAACTGTTTAGCACCCACCCGCCGATTGAAGAGCGCATCGCCGCTTTGCAAAACACCCGATAATCAAGTGGTGAAGCCTGCTAGGCCGCCGCTGGTGCAAGGGTGGAAACACCGCACTGGAGGAACGTCCGGACTGCACAGGGCAGCGTAGGAGTTAACGACTCTCCACTGAAAACCGCGCATGCAAATGCGCGGCATAAGGTGAGGATCAGAGCAACAGAGACGAGCCGTTTAAGTACGGGTGAAACGGGCAATCTCTACGCGCAGCAATACCAAATAGGCCAGCGTTGATGCGGCTCCGCGGAGCTGGCGGGTAGGTAGCATCGAGCCGTGTGGGCGACCCACGGCCCAGAGTAATGGCGGTCACGTTGCGCCGCTTGCAAAAGCGGCGCAACGCACAGAATCCGGCGTATCGGCAGGCTTCACACTTTTCAACAGTACGCCGCTAAAGCGCACCCAGCTTGCGCAGGCAGCTCTTATTTTTATAGCGCTTAGAGTGGCGCTCTTGGCAACACTCTACTTGGCAGCACTCTAAGTAGCAAGCTAGGCCGCCTGGGCCTTGCGCGCGCGGCGTGCGGCACGGGCCTCTTTGCGCGCTACGTACCAGTAGTGCGCGCGGTCAAGGTAGAGGTACACCACGGGCGTGGTGAACAGCGTCAACATTTGCGACAAGATCAGCCCGCCCACCATGGCATAACCCAAGGGGCGGCGCAGTTCAGAACCCGCACCATGGCTGAGCATCAGTGGCAGGCCGCTGAAAATGGCGCACATGGTGGTCATCATGATCGGCCGAAAGCGCAGCACGCAGGCTTGGTAAATCGCCTCTTGCGGGCTCATGCCTTTGTCGCGCTCAGCGTGCAGGGCGAAGTCGACCATCATGATGCCGTTTTTCTTCACAATGCCAATCAGCAGGATGATGCCAATGAGCGCGATCACACTCAGGTCGTAGCCGCCTGCCATCAAGATCAAGAGCGCACCCACACCTGCTGATGGTAGGGTGGACAAAATAGTCAGCGGGTGGATGTAGCTCTCGTAGAGCAAACCCAGCACGATGTAAACGGCCACCAAGGCCGCAGCTATCAAATAGGGCTGGGTGCGTAGCGAGTCACCAAATGCCTGGGCGGAGCCTTGAAAGTTGCCGCTCAGGGTTGGTGGCACGCCCATTTCGGCCAAGGCAACTTTGATAGCCTCCACCGCTTGCCCCAAAGATGCGCCTTTGGCCAAGTTAAACGAGATGGTGACCGCTGGGAACTGCCCTTGGTGGTTGACAACCAAATAGCCAGTTTTGCTAGTTTCAATTTTGGCAAAAGTAGACAACGGGATCTGCTGCCCATTGAGTGGCGAAGTGAGGTACAAACGGTCGAGCAAATTCGGGTCGGCTTGCAGGCGCGGCGTGACTTCTAAGATCACACGGTAGCTATTGAGTTGGGTGAAAAATTGCGCTACTTGGCGCTGGCCAATGGCGTCATAAATGGTGGCGTCCACCATGGCGGGTGAAATGCCAAAACTCGACGCGCGCTCACGGTCGATCGTCACACTGGCCACGGGCGCAGTGTTTTGCTGGTCGGTGATGACGTCAGCCAATTCGGGCAATTTGCGAAAGCGCTGCATCAGCTTGGGCGCCCAGACATTCATCTCTTCCAAGTTGGAATCGGTCAGGGTGTACTGGTATTGGGTACGCGCCAAACGGCCGCCGACGTTGACATCTTGTCCGGCCTGCAAAAACAGCGCAATACCCGAAACGCGGGCCAACTTGGGCCGCAGCCGGGTAATGATTTCGTCAGCGCTGGCGGTACGGCCTTCGTCTTTGGGTTTAAGGCCAATAAAGAAGTTGCCAAAGTTGTACGAGTTGCCACCGGTTTGCATACCAAAGCTGGCCACGTCGGGGTCGGCGCGCACGATGTCGGCCAGTTGCAGCATGCGCGTGCGCATCGACAAAGACGAAGAGTCTTGTGCCGACTCGGCCGAGCCAAACACAAAGCCCGTGTCTTGCTGCGGAAAGAAACCTTTTGGGATGTAAATGAACAGCGCAACGGTGGCCGCCATGGTGGCCAAGAAGCTCAGCAAGGTGATGAACTGGTGGCGCAGCACCAGGTTCAGACCCCATTTGTAGCCGTTGAGCAAGCCCTCAAAACCGCGCTCAAACAGCAGAAACAAACGGCCATGCGGCTGCACTTCGCCCAGCTTGTGACCTTTGAGAAAACGCGCGCACAGCATGGGCGTGAGCGTGAGCGAAATCACTACCGAGACGATGATGGTCAGCGTGACGGTAACCGAAAACTCGCGGAACAAGCGCCCCACAATGCCGCCCATTAGCAGCAGGGGAATGAAGACCGCAATCAACGAGACCGAGATCGAAATAATGGTGAAACCAATTTCGCTCGCCCCCTGGTAGGCGGCCTCTAAGGGCGGCATGCCGTCTTCGATGTGGCGATAGATATTCTCTAGCATCACGATGGCGTCGTCCACCACAAAACCCACCGCAATCGTGAGTGCCATCAGCGAGAGGTTGTCGAGGCTGTAGTTGAGCATGTACATCACCGCGGCTGTGCCCAAAATCGCCAAAGGTATGGTGATGCTAGGGATGAGCGTCACGGTAACATTGCGCAAAAACACAAAGATGGTCAACACCACCAAGCCTACCGACAGCAGCAGGGTGAACTCCACATCTTTCACCGAAGCGCGAATATTTTGCGTGCGGTCGCTCAGCGTGTTCACCGTGATGCTCGGCGGCATAGCGGCCATCAAACGCGGAAGGGCGGCGCGAATATTGTCCACCGTGGCGATCACGTTCGAGCCCGGCAATTTGGTAACGGCCAACATGATGGCGCGGTCATTGCGAATGGTGTGACCGTGGGGCGGAGAGCCCCCGGCGAATGACCAAGCTGCCAGCTTGGCGTTCTCGGGCCCGTCAACGGCTTGGCCAATGTCGCGCACCCGAATCGGGGCACCATTGCGCCAAGCCAAAACCATATTGCCCCACTGCGCGGCTTTGAGCAATTGGTCATTGGTGTAGACGTTAAAAGCTTGACGCTCGCCGTCGATGGTTCCGGTGGGTTGGCTCACTGTGGTGCTGGCGATCACGCCGCGAATGTCTTCTAAGCTGAGGTTGAGTGCTTTGAGTTTTTCAGGGTCGGCTTGAATCCGCACGGCGGGCTTTTGCGTGCCAAACAAATTAACCAAGCCCACACCGGGTAAGCGCGATATTTGCTGGGCCAAGACGTTGTCAGCGTAGTCATTCACCTCGATCAAGGGCAGTACTTCGGACTGCACTCCCAAGATCAGAATCGGTGCGTCAGCGGGGTTAATCTTGCGAAAATTCGGCGGGCTGGGCAGGTTGTTGGGCAATTGGCCCGAGGCCGCGTTGATGGCGGTTTGCACGTCTAGTGCAGCGCCGTCAATGGCACGGTCTAAGTCGAACTGCAAAGTGATTTGGGTTTGGCCCAAATACGTGCTGGAAGTCATTTGTGCCAAACCGGGAATTTGCGAAAATTGGCGCTCCAGCGGCTGGGCAACGCTAGCCGCCATGGTCTCGGGCGGCGAGCCCGGCAAATTGGCGGTGACTTGCAAGGTAGGGAAGTCCACCTGAGGCAGCGGTGCTACTGGCAACAATGGCCAAGCAGCCATTCCAATCAGCAGCAGCGCGAGGCCCAAAAGCGAAGTGCCAATGGGCCTTTTGATGAAGGTAGCAGAGATGCTCAAGGCTTGGCTCCTGGTGCAGACGCAGTCGGCGTTGATGCCGCAGATGCTGTGGCACGCACAGGCCCCGATGCGGCAGGCGCAGGTGGCTTGGCCTCGACCACGCGCGCCCCAGGCGTGAGGCGATAGTGGCCATCGACCACCACCCGGTCGCCCGCCGACAAACCACTTTCGATCACGGCCTTGCCGTTTTCGGTTTGCAACACTTTGATGGGTTGCATCCGCACTTTGTCTTCTGCCTCCACCACATAGGCAAAATTGCCGGTCTGGCTGCGCTGCACGGCAGTAGCAGGCACAGTGAGCGCCTCACTCAACTCGCCCAAGGTCACCCGCGCTTCGACGCTTTGACCAGGCCAGAGCTTGTGCTCGGCATTGGCAAAACGCGCCTTCATGGAAATGGTGCCGGTGGCGCTGTCAATTTGGTTGTTGAGCAAAATGAGTTCGCCCACACCCAACACCTGGCGCGTATTGCGGTCTACCGCCTCAACGCGCAGTGGTTTTTTGCCCGCGCCTTTGCTGGCATTGATGGCGCGGTTCACAGCCTGAAAAGCCGCCTCGGGCAGGCTGAATTGCACAGCAATCGGGTCAACTTGGTTGATGACCAAAAGCCCACCCGCGTCGGTAGCGCGCACGATGTTGCCCTGATCTACCAAGCGCGCACCAATGCGCCCGCTGATCGGCGCAGTGATGGCGGTGTAGCTCATTTGCACTTGCGCCAAATTGATCTGAGCATCATCGGTTTTGAGCGTGGCTTGCAGTTGCGCAACCAAGGCACGCTGGGTGTCCACGATCTGCTGGGTGGTGGCCTCTTCTTTGATGAGCTGGGTGTAGCGCTGCAAATCGGCTTGGGCATTGGCCAGCAGTACTTGGTCTTTGGCTTTCACCGCCTCTACTTGCTGCAGTTGCGCTTGGTAGGTGCGTGCGTCCAAGCGGGCCAAGACCTGGCCTGCTTTCACGTCTTGGCCTTCTTTGAATTCGACCCGGTCGAGCTGGCCGTCGATGCGGCTGCGCACCGTCACGCTGGCCATAGGCAAGACCGTGGCCACGCCTTGGCGGGTCAGGGGCACGCTCTCGCTGGCCACCTTGGCGGTCTTTACGCTCAGTGGTGGTGGGCCACTGGGTTTGGCCGGTGCTTCATCTGCGGCCAGTGAGCTTTGCTGGTGCGCAACCAGGGCCAGGCCGAGCGCCGCCAACAACACGCTGCCACCGATCAAAGCCGTACGGCGCAAAGTAAAGGGAATGGTTTTGGTTTGCATAACTATCATTTGGCGTGGGTCGTCTGGGCCGTTGGAAGGGGTTCGCTGCTGGGCTTTTGCGCAGCCGCAATAGCGGCTTGGGCTTTGGCGTCTTCGGGGATGCGCTGCACGCTCCAGCCGCCGCCCAGAGCCTTGACCAAAGCCACGCTAGAGGCCATTTGCCGCCCTTGCAATTGCAAGGCAGTGCGCTCATTGTTCAAGGCCAGGGTTTGCGCTGTGATCACCGCTTGGTAGCTGGCCGTGCCCGCGCGGTACTGCGCGAGCAAAATCCGCTCTGACTCTTTGGCCGAGGCCAGGGCCTCGTGTTGCGCGGCCAGTTCTTGGCCCAACTCGCGCTGTGCGGCCAGGTTGTCTTCTACTTCTAAAAAGCCATTCAGCACAGTTTGCTTGTACTGCGCGGCAGCACCGTCAAAGGCGGCGCGTGCTTGGGCGTTTTGCGCTGTGCGCAAGCCGCCGTCAAACAACGTACCCGCCAGCGTAGCGCCCACAGCCCAGACCGCTTGCGACTTGGAAAACCAGGCTACCAAACCTGGCCCCGCATTGCCCACACTGGTGCCCAAAGTGAGCGACGGATACCACGCTGCCTGCGCCACGCCGATATTGGCATTGGCCACGGCCACGCGGCGCTCTGCAGCGGCAATATCAGGGCGACGCTCCAGCAGACTCGATGGCACACCCAAGGGCACATTGGGCAGGATGGGCAAGGCCGCACCATTGGCCAAGGGCGCAATAGAAAACTCTGCCGGTGTTTTGCCCAGCAGCACCGCAATGGCATGCTCTAGCTGCGAGCGGGTTAAGCGAATGTCGATCGCCTGCGCTTGCGCGGCCTTGAGCGTAGCATTGGCCAAAGACACGTCAGAACGCGTGACCACCCCCGCGCGCAATTGGCTTTGCGTCAGGCGCAGGGCCTTCTCGTAGCCCTCTAGGGTTTGGGCATAAATTTGCTGCTGGCGGTCGGCCAAACGCAATTGCAAATAGTTGTTCACCAAGGTGGTTTGCACCAGCAAACGCGCAGCGGCTAAGTCGGCCGCACTGGCTTCTGAACTGGCCGTGGCGGCTTCCACTTGGCGGCTCACGCGGCCCCATACATCGGGTACCCAAGAACTTTGCAATTGCAACGAATGGGTGCTGTTGATCGAGTACACCCCGCTAGAGCTGGCGCGGGCCCGGCCCGGTGCAGCCGTGGCGCCCAGACTGGGGTACCAAGCGGCTTGCGCGGTGTCCACCAAGGCGAGCGACTGGCGGTATTGCGCCTGCACTTGCTGCAAGCTGAAGTTGGCCGCATTGGCCTGCTCGACCAAACTGCTGAGCTGCGCGTCGGCATAGAGCTGCCACCATGCGCTGCTGATATCGGCACTGCCCGGCGTGGCGCTCTTCCACGCGCTGTCTTCTTTAAATGCTGCGGCAGTGGCGCCGATGGGCGCAGGCGGTTTGGCGTAGTCGGGGCCGGTAGCGCAGCCGGCTAAGGCAGACAGCACCAAGGCAGCTGGCAGAGCCAAGTCAAACAATTGCTTTTTCATGGTGGTCAAGAGAACAAAGGGTGCGCGCTGCCGAAGTCGGGAATGCGCAACTCTACATGATCTATTTGTCTCTACGGCGTACAAAACTAGGTACTTACCACAGCATTAGCAGGCGTTTGGTTGGCTTGCATTTACATAGCAGCTGCCTTCCATCAATCTTTAGCGCTACTTTAGAGGGGGAAATTGCTGCAATGCCCGCCAAATGTGCGTATGAAGCTATGAATTTTATAGCAATTGGGCCATGCGTTTTGATCTGAGCGCAAGCTACGGGCTTCGATCTGTCTGCAATAGCAGACGCTGCAGGCGCGGGTGCGGCGGTGCTTTTTTCACCGGGTCTTGAAATTGCCACAAAAGGGCACTATCATTAGCACTCGACGACTTTGAGTGCTAACAACGCACCGCGTCGCAAGTTAATTGGCACTAGCTTTCGCTTTATGCCGCTTAAACATTAACCCTGTTTCATCTTAAGGAGATGCTATGAAACTACGCCCCCTCGCCGATCGCGTGATCGTCAAACGTGTTGACAGCGAAACCAAAACCGCCTCGGGCATCGTCATCCCTGACGCTGCTGCTGAAAAACCAGACCAAGGTGAAGTGCTGGCCGTTGGCCCCGGCAAGAAAACCGACAAGGGCGAGCTCTTGGCCATGAACGTCAAGGTCGGTGACCGCGTTTTGTTTGGCAAGTACAGCGGCCAGACCGTCAAGGTTGGTGGCGACGAGCTCTTGGTCATGAAAGAAGACGACTTGTTTGCTGTTGTCGAGAAGTAATTCTTCGAGCCCAACAGCTACATAATAGCTACAAAAGTTATAGCTGCATACGCACATCTGGTGCGCCTCAGCGAGCAATTTAACCCCTAATTAGGAGCCAATCATGGCAGCAAAAGACGTAATTTTCGGCGGCGAAGCCCGCGCACGCATGGTCGAGGGTGTGAACATCCTGGCCAACGCAGTCAAAGTAACCCTGGGCCCCAAAGGCCGCAACGTAGTGCTCGAGCGCTCGTTTGGCGCCCCTACCGTCACCAAAGACGGTGTCTCGGTCGCTAAAGAGATCGAACTCAAAGACAAGCTGCAAAACATGGGCGCGCAGATGGTTAAAGAAGTCGCCTCCAAGACCTCTGACAACGCGGGCGACGGCACCACCACCGCTACTGTGTTGGCCCAGTCCATCGTGCACGAAGGCATGAAGTACGTGGCCGCCGGCATGAACCCGATGGACCTCAAGCGCGGCATCGACAAAGCCGTCACAGCCCTGATCGAGCAGCTCAAGAAGGCTTCTAAAGCCACCACCACCAGCAAAGAAATCGCCCAAGTCGGCTCCATTTCTGCCAACTCTGACACCAGCATTGGCGACATCATCGCCAAGGCCATGGACAAAGTCGGCAAAGAAGGCGTCATCACCGTAGAAGACGGCAAGAGCCTGGACAACGAGCTCGACATCGTTGAAGGCATGCAGTTTGACCGCGGTTATCTGTCGCCCTACTTCATCAACAACCCCGAGAAACAATCGGCTTTGATGGACAACCCCTTTGTGCTGCTGTTCGACAAAAAGATCAGCAACATCCGCGACTTGCTCCCGATTTTGGAACAAGTGGCCAAGGCTGGCCGTCCATTGCTGATCATTGCTGAAGAAGTTGAAGGCGAAGCCCTGGCGACTTTGGTGGTCAACACCATTCGCGGCATCTTGAAGGTTGTGGCTGTGAAGGCCCCTGGTTTCGGCGACCGCCGCAAAGCCATGCTGGAAGACATTGCCATTTTGACCGGCGGCAAAGTGATTGCCGAAGAAGTGGGCCTGACGCTCGAAAAAGTGACCCTGGCCGACCTCGGCTCGGCCAAGCGCATCGAAGTGGGCAAAGAAAACACCACCGTCATCGACGGCGCTGGTGTGGCTGGCGACATCGAAGCGCGCGTCAAGCAAATTCGCGTACAAATCGAAGAAGCCACTTCTGACTACGACCGCGAGAAGCTCCAAGAGCGCGTGGCCAAACTGGCGGGCGGCGTTGCCGTCATCAAGGTTGGCGCTGCCACCGAAGTCGAAATGAAAGAGAAAAAAGCCCGCGTGGAAGACGCCCTGCACGCTACCCGCGCTGCCGTGGAAGAAGGCATTGTGGCTGGCGGCGGCGTGGCCCTGCTGCGCGCCCGCCAAGCGGCTGGCACCATCAAGGGCGACAACGCCGACCAAGACGCCGGCATCAAGCTGGTGCTCAAGGCCGTTGAGTCCCCATTGCGCGAAATCGTTTACAACGCTGGCGGCGAGCCATCGGTGGTGGTAAACGCAGTGCTGTCGGGCAAAGGCAACTACGGCTTTAACGCCGCCAACGACACCTACGGCGACATGATCGAAATGGGCATCTTGGACCCCACCAAAGTCACCCGCACCGCGCTGCAAAACGCAGCCTCGGTGGCCAGCCTGATGCTGACCACCGAGTGCATGGTCTGCGAATCCGCTAAAGACGAGCCAGCCGGTGGCGGCATGGGCGGCGGCGGTATGGGTGGCATGGGCGGCATGGGCGGCATGGACATGTAAGCTTGGCGGCTATCGCACAGGCGCTTTGCAGCGCTGGGCGGTGCTCGAAATCCTCAGGTACCCAAAGTACGTTCTGGTTTCTGTGCTCCGCCTGCCTTGCCTAGCACCCGCTCGCTACGCCGCTGGAATTTTCCCAGCTCAAAACAAACCCCGCAAGGCTCGCGCTTTGCGGGGTTTTTTATTTCCAACAAGGTATGCTACATAAATAATAGCAAAAAACGTCCTATTTACGAGCGCTCACGGGTCATTTGCATCTCGGCTACCGCAAACGCTGCAGCAAGCTCGCGGTCGATGCGTCGAGGCCGCTCACGTCGCCGTTGGCCAGGCGCGGCTCGATGTCTTGCGCGAGCACTTTGCCCAGCTCTACGCCCCATTGGTCGAAGCTGTTGATGCCCCAGATGGAGCCGCTGACGAAGACGCGGTGCTCGTAGAGCGCGATCAGCGCGCCGAAGCTCGCGGGGCTGAGTTCCGCCAGCACCAAAAAGCTGCTGGGCCGGTTGCCGCTGAAGTGCTTGTGGCCACCCGCGTCGGCCTTGCCTTGCAGCAGCGCTTGCGCTTGCGCCAACGCATTGGCCAGCAGCTTGGCGTGGTGGCCGGGCAAGGTGTGAGACGGTTTTTGAACGGCGATGAATTCCACCGGCACCACGTCGGTACCTTGGTGCAGCATTTGAAAATACGCATGCTGCCCATTGGTGCCGGGCTCGCCCCAGACCACCGGCGAAGTAGCGAACGGTAGGGCCTGGCCCTGCGCATCGACACGCTTGCCATTGCTCTCCATTTCCAACTGCTGCAGGTAGGCGGGCAGGCGCTTGAGCGCGGCGCTGTAGGGCGCTGCGCAGCGGCTGGTAAAGCCGTGGAAGTTGCGGTACCACAGGTCAAGCAGGCCCAGGCGCACAGGCAGGTTGTGCGCCAGCGGTGCCGTGCGAAAGTGCTCGTCCATGGCGTGTGCGCCTGCCAGCATGTCGGCAAAGCCCTGCGCGCCTATGGCAATAGCAATCGGCAAGCCGATGGCCGACCACAGCGAGTAGCGGCCGCCCACCCAGTCCCAAAAACCAAAGGTGGTGCTGATGCCAAAGGCCTGCGCCGCCGCCACATTGGTGGTCAGGGCCGCAAAATGGCTAGCGGTGCCACTGCCGCCCTGCGCCAAAAACCAGGCTTTGGCCGAGGCCGCATTGGCCATGGTCTCGGCGGTAGTGAAGGTTTTGCTGGCAATCAAAAACAAGGTGCTCTGCGGCTTGCATTGGGCCAATACGCTGGCCAGTTCGTGGCCATCGACGTTGGAGACAAAGTGCAGGCGTTTGCCGCTGCGGGCAAATTCGCTCAGTGCCAGCACGGCCATTTGCGGCCCGAGGTCAGAGCCACCAATGCCGATGTTCACCACGTCGGTAATGGCCGTGTCGGCACGCACCTGCTCCGCGTAAGCCAACATGGATTGCAAGGTATTTGCTACATTTTTTGTAGCTGCTAACGCATATTCCGCGGGCGCTGTAGCCGGTTTACGCAGTAAAAAGTGCATTACTGCACGGTTTTCAGTGGTGTTGATGGCCTCGCCTGCAAACATGGCGTCGCGATGCTGCTCCAGCCCGCATTCGCGCGCCAATTGCAGCAGCAAAGCCTCGGTGGGAGCGTCGATTAAATTCTTCGACAAATCGGCAAAAACATGCGGCGCGTTTTGGCTGAAATGCGCGACACGGCCTGGGTCTTGTGCCAGTGCGGCGCGCACGTCAAAGCCCGCCCCGCTGTGCGCAAACTGCGCTTGCAGTTGCGCCCAAGCAGGCGTCTGGTCACAGCGGGTGCGGCTCATACGGGCTCCGCGCGTTTACGCCGCAGCCAGCAAGAGCTGGTCGAGCTTGTGGGCGTCTACGGCAAAAGCGCGGATGCCTTCGGCCAGCTTTTCGGTGGCCATGGCGTCTTGGTTGTGGGCGTAGCGAAAGCCTGCCTCGTCGTACTGCACCGCAGGCAGGTCGAGCGCCTGGGCAGCTTGCGCGTCCAGCGCCTTTGGCAAGGGCGCGTCGCTGGCGGCCAAACCGGCCAACAACTCGGGGGCAATGGTCAGCAGGTCGCAGCCCGCCAAGGCGGTAATTTGACCCAGGTTGCGAAAGCTCGCGCCCATCACCTCGGTGGCAATGCCAAAGCGCTTGTAGTGGTTGAAGATGGTGCGCACCGACTGCACGCCAGGGTCGTTCGCGCCCGCGTGGGCGGCTTCATTCCAGTCTGCGCCTTTGGCTTTTTTGTACCAGTCGTAAATGCGGCCGACAAAGGGCGAAATCAGTTGCACCTTGGCCTGTCCGCAGGCCACCGCCTGCGCAAAGCTAAACAGCAAAGTGAGGTTGCAATGGATGCCCTCGCGCTCCAACTCGGCAGCGGCCTGAATGCCTTCCCAGGTGGCCGCGAGCTTGATGAGAATGCGCTCCTTGGGCATGCCCTCGGCAGCGGCCAGGGCGATCAAACGGCGCGCGCGCGCCAAGTTGGCGGCTTTGTCAAACGAGAGCCGTGCATCGACTTCCATCGAGACACGCCCGGGGATGATGGACACAATCTCGCGGCCAAAGCGCACCACCAAACGGTCGAGCTGCTCGTCCAGCGGCCGGGCCTTGTGCGCCGCCACAACCTGCGCCAACAACGGCGCGTATTCGGGCTTTTGCACGGCCTTCAAGATCAGCGACGGGTTGGTGGTGGCGTCTTGCGGCTTGAAGGCAGCCAGCTGCATAAAGTCGCCGGTGTCGGCCACCACGGTGGTCAACTGTTTGAGTGCGTCGAGTTGGTTCATGGGCAGATTATCTCGCTTTGCTGCGGGGGGAATTACCGCCGGGTTACGCGCGCAATAATCTGGGCTCCAGCAAGCTGCGCCCAGTGTTGGCATACTGGCGGCATGAACATCCGTATGTACACACTGGCCTTGGCCCATCACAAGCTACAGTGCTCACTATCGACCTCACTGACTGCCGTGCTGTCTGCCCTGCTTGTAGGTTTGGCAAGCCTTGGCACAAGCCGCGCCGCTGAACCCCAACCCGCTACCAGCGTCATTCCCTTGGTAGCCCCGGTAGACCTGCAACGCTACGCGGGTCTGTGGTACGAGCAAGCGCGCCTGCCCAATGTTTTTCAGCGCATGTGCACGGGCCAGGTGAGTGCCAGCTACCAAGCCCTGGCCGATGGCAATGTGCGCGTCACCAACCGCTGCGCAGGCAAAGACAGCACCAGCCAGGTCGAGGGCGTGGCCCGCAGCGTGGCGGTAGAGGGCAAGCCCCAGGCCGGGCGTTTGCAAGTGAGCTTTGTGCCCAGCTGGCTGCGCTGGATTCCGCTGGTCTGGGGTGATTACTGGGTGATGCAGCTCGACGCGGCTTACCAAGTCTCGCTAGTGGGCACACCCGACCGCAAATACCTGTGGGTGCTCTCGCGCGAACCGCAGCTCGACGACGCACGCCTGCAAGCCGCGCTAGGCTTTGCCAAGGCTGCGGGCTTTGATGTAGCGGCTGTGGTGAAAACGCCAGCGCTCCCCGCGTTACAGCCAATGCCTTGAATCAAAGCGAATCCGTTATACCGAGGCTGTTATGCCGACGCTGCGATTACGGCCACTCCATGCTCTGCCAGCTGCAAACCCACCACAGCGCCCACTGCCAGCACGTGGCCCAAGTCGCTAGAGACCACAAAAATCTTACCCAATTCGGTAGCAAAACTGTATTCGTAAAAACTACCCAGGTAGGCTACTTTTTCTAAACTGGCGTTTAATCCTGCACCGCTTGGATGAATCAACCAAGCCTCTGGCCGCACCGCCACTTTAACGGCGCCAGGTTTTACGGCATGGCGCGCTGGGAACTTCAGCGACCCCAGGCTGACCACGCCCTGTGCATCCATGCTCGCAGTAAAGAGCATGGCTTCTCCCATAAAACCAGCGACAAACTCCGACTGTGGCGTTTCGTACAAGGCTTGCGGTGTACCTGCTTGGGCAATGCGGCCTGCGTCCATCACAATGATGTGGTCGCTCACCGCAAGGGCTTCGCTTTGGTCGTGCGTCACATAAGCTACGGTAAGTTTTAAGCGTTGCTGTAATGTATGAATTTCCTCACGCATCTCGCGGCGCAAACGAGCGTCTAAATTTGACAATGGCTCGTCAAAAAGCAGCACGGCAGGCTCTAGCACCAAGGCCCGCGCCAGGGCCACGCGCTGCTGCTGGCCACCCGAGAGTTCGCTGGGCAAGCGCTCGTCAAAACCCAGTAGACCCACGTTTTTCAAAGCCTCTTGTGCACGCTCGCGTGTGCGCGCCTTGGACACGCCCGACATCTTGAGCCCGTACGACACGTTCTCCAGCACGCTCATGTGCGGGAACAGCGCGTAGCTCTGGAACATCATGCTGACATTGCGCTCGGCGGGCCCCAGGTGGGTCACGTCTTGGCCCGCAATGGTGATCTGCCCACTGGTCGGCGACTCCAATCCAGCAATCATGCGCAGCGTAGTGGTTTTGCCGCAGCCCGATGGCCCCAGTATGGTGGTGAGCGTGCCCCTTTCTACCCTGAAACTAATGCCGTTCACCGCCAGGGGTGCTGCGCTATTGATGCCATAGCGCTTGCTCACGTTTTTGAATTCAATGCCCATGGTTTGCTCCGGAAATAATTAGATCGGGTGACCGGACGCAGAAGAAGCTACGAAAGCCGCCGCTCGCCTTCCCAGCTTGCGTTCGCCTACCAAAAATTGAATCAAAGCAATGGCCAGCGACATCAACACGATCAAGACCGTGCAATAGGCCAAGGCCACGCCGTAGTCGCCATTACCGACGCGGCCAATGATGTAGGTGGTGGCTAATTCGTTTTCGGCCGTGACCAAAAATATCACCGCGCTGATGGTCGTCATGGCGCGCACAAAGCTGTAGACCAATGCTGCCACCACGGCGGGCTTGAGCAGGGGCAGCACCACATGGAACAGGGTTTGCGCCACCGAGGCGCGCAACATCAGCGAGGCTTCGTCTAAAGACTTGTCGAGCTGCTTCAGAGCCGCCGTACCCGCCTGTACCCCCACTGGCAGGTCACGGAACACAAAACACAGCACGATAATGAGACCGGTGCCGGTCAGCTCCAGCGGAGGCACGTTAAAGGCCACGATGTAGCTCACGCCCAGCACCGTACCCGGTATGGCAAAAGCTAGCAAAGCCACAAACTCCAACAGGCCCCGACCCCTAAAGGCCACTCGCGCCAGCAGCCAAGCGATCAACAAACCCAGTGCGGCGGTGAGCGGCGCGGCAATGGCCGAGAGCTTGAGCGTGGTGAACAAAGAGGTCCAGGCTGAGCCTGCCCATACCAGGCCAAACTGGCCCCACTCCAGCGCGAAAGCGGTGTTGAAGTGCTGCAGCGTGGGCGTGTAGTCGCGGCCCCAGGTTTGCACAAAACCACCCGCAAAAGCAAACAAGTAGACCAGCACGGTAAAAGCCATCCACGGCAAGGCCACGCATTGCAAAACCCGGCGCACATCACTGGGCAGGGGCATCGGCAGGCCGGAGTCGCCCTTGCCGGTGACGGTGGTGTAGCTTTGCCGCCCCAGCACCCAGCGCTGCAGCACAAATACCGCCAAGGCAAACAGCGTGAGTATCCAGGCCAGTGATGCCGCACGGCCTTGGTCGTACTGCGCGCCGACGATGGCAAAAAATATTTCGGTCGACAGCACCGAGAACTGCCCCCCCACCACGATGGGGTTGCCAAAGTCGGCCATGCTCTCGATAAACCCCACCAAAAACGCGTTGGCTAGGCCCGGCTTGAGCAGC
>CANFOR010000038.1 GCA_947448675.1 Betaproteobacteria bacterium | reverse complement strand
GGCAAAGACCACGCCGACAGCTTCTTGCTGCTCGAATCGGGCCGCGCCGAAGCTTTTGTGATGGATGGCCAAATTTTGGCGGGCAACATCGCTACGGCTAAAAATCCCGCCGACTTCAAAATTGTGGGCGAAGTGCTGAGCGTCGAGCCGATTGCCATCATGCTGCGCAAAGACGACCCAGCCTTCAAGAAGCTGGCCGACGACAGCATCCGCGACATGATCAAAACTGGCGACTTGGCCAAGACCTATGACAAATGGTTTGTGCAGCCCATTCCACCCAAAAACACCCGCGTAGGTTTGCCCGCCAGCGACGCCACCAAGGCCGCTTGGGCCAACCCCAATGACAAGCCCGTTGAAGACTACCTGAAGAAGTAAAAACCACTCGCCTGCGCACAAGCTAACACCGACACCACCATGGGCTGGGACTGGCAATTTTTCCTCAAAGACGACGGCAGTGGCCGCACGTATTTGCAATGGATTTTCAGCGCCTGGGGTTGGACGCTGTCAGTCGCGGCCTGTGCCTGGGTGGTGTCGGTTAGCCTGGGTTTTTTAATGGGCACGCTGCGCACCTTACAAGGCCAGCCCTGGCTGGTGCGCCTGGCCACGGTGTGGGTAGAGCTGTTTCGCAATATTCCGCTCTTGGTGCAAATTTTCCTGTGGTACTTCGTGGTGCCCAAAATTTTTCCGCCACTCAAAGACTTGCCCGGTTTTGCGCTGGTGGTATTGGCACTGGGCTTCTTCACTTCGGCGCGCATTGCTGAGCAGGTGCGCGCAGGCATCCAGGCCCTGCCCAAGGGCCAGCGCTACGCGGCTCTGGCGATGGGCTTTAGCACTGCGCAAAGCTACCGCTACGTTATTTTGCCGATGGCCTTTCGCATCATCTTGCCGCCGCTCACCAGCGAGTCGATGAACCTGCTGAAAAACTCTTCCGTGGCCTTTGCGGTGTCGATTGCCGAGCTGACCATGTACGCCATGCAGGTGCAAGAAGAAACCTCGCGCGGCGTGGAAGTCTATTTGGCGGTGACCTTGCTCTACGCCATCTCGGCCTTTGCTGTGAACCGCGTATTTGCCTGGGTCGAGAAAAAAGTGCAAATCCCCGGCTTCATCGTGGCAGGCGGTACGGGCGGGAGGCACTAATATGTTCGGCCTCGACCTGACTTTTTTCAGCTGGGACATTGTCAATAAATTCGTCCTCAAAGGACTGATTTTCAGTGTTGAGCTGACCATCGTGGCCACCATCGGCGGCGTGCTATTTGGCACGCTCTTGGCACTGATGCGCCTATCGGGCAAAAAAGTATTGACGCTACCCGCCACCTTTTACGTGAACGGCATGCGCAGCATTCCGCTGGTGATGGTGATCTTGTGGTTCTTCTTGCTGGTGCCCACGCTGATCGGCCGGCCGATTGGTGCCGAGCTTTCTGCTACTATTACTTTTATAGCATTCGAAGCCGCCTACTTCAGCGAAATCATGCGTGCGGGCATTCAGTCCATCCCACGCGGCCAAGTGCATGCGGGCCAGGCCATGGGCATGACGTATGGCCAAAACATGCGCTTGATCGTGCTACCCCAGGCCTTTCGCAATATGCTGCCGGTGTTGCTCACGCAAACCATCATCTTGTTCCAAGACACCTCTTTGGTCTATGCGATTGGCGCGTACGACCTGCTCAAAGGCTTTGTCACCGCAGGCAAAATTTATGGTCGCCCCGAAGAGGCCTATTTGCTGGCTGCCGTCTTGTACTTTGCCATCTGCTTCAGCCTCTCGTTTGCGGTTAAGCGCCTGCAAGCCAAAATTGCCATCATTCGCTAACGCCACACAGCGTGCAGCCCGGAGAAAGCCCCATGATCGAACTCAGCAACGTCAGCAAATGGTATGGCCCGACCCAGGTGCTGACCGACTGCTCGGTCACCATCAACAAAGGTGATGTGGTGGTGGTTTGCGGCCCGTCGGGCTCGGGCAAATCGACCCTCATCAAAACGGTGAACGCGCTAGAGCCTTTTCAAAAAGGCAGCATCACAGTCGACGGTGTATCGGTCGGCGACCCGGCTACCAACTTGCCCCAGCTGCGCAGCCGCGTGGGCATGGTGTTCCAGCACTTTGAGCTGTTCCCGCATTTGAGCGTGACCGAGAACCTGACCATCGCGCAAATTAAGGTGCTGGGCCGCAGCGCCGACGACGCCAAAGTGCGTGGTCTCAAGATGCTCGAGCGCGTAGGCTTGACCGCGCACAAAGACAAATTCCCCGGTCAGCTCTCAGGCGGCCAGCAGCAACGCGTGGCGATTGCCCGGGCCCTCTCCATGGATCCGATCGTCATGCTGTTCGACGAACCCACCTCGGCGCTCGACCCCGAGATGGTCGGCGAAGTGCTCGACGTAATGGTCACCCTGGCCAAAGAAGGCATGACCATGATGGTCGTCACCCACGAGATGGGCTTTGCCCGCAAAGTGGCCAGCCGCGTGATCTTCATCGACGTGGGCGGGCATATTTTGGAAGACTGCAGCAAAGACGAGTTCTTCAACCACCCCGAGAACCGCCAGCCGCGCACCAAAGATTTTTTGAACAAAATATTGCAGCACTGAACACTGCAGAAGCTATAGTTTTTATAGCTGTATACGCATATTTTGCGCGCCCTTCGGCTTGTTTCTTGCTTATTTCAGCGTGCAAACCTGGCTTTAAAAACGCTACAAACCCAGTTGCTTGGCCGCCAGTTCTTTCATGATCTCTTCTGCGCCGCCGCCAATCATCATGACCTTCACCTCGCGGTAAATGCGCTCGGCCTTGCTGCCGCGCATAAAGCCCATGCCGCCCAAAATTTGCACGGCTTGGTCGGCGCAAAACTGCATGCTTTGGGTGGCGTGGTTTTTCAGCATGCACACCTGGGCCACCCATTCGGACGATTGCTCGCCTGCGTCTAAGCGCGCGGTGACTGCATTAAGCCAGGCCTCGGTGGAGGCCATGCGCATCTGCATGTCAACCAGCTTGTGGCGGATGACTTGGTGCTCGACCAAAGCCGCACCAAAGCTCTTGCGCTGGCGCGCCCAAGCCAGCGCTTCGTCGTAGCAAGCCTGGGCAAAGCCCAGGGCCATGGCGCTCATGGCCAAGCGCTCGCCGTTGAAGTTGCCCATGATGATTTTGAAGCCCGCACCCTCTTCGCCCAGAAGGTAGCGCCCAGGCACGCGCACATTGTCAAAGTGCAGCGTGGCGGTGTCGGAGCACCACCAACCCATTTTGTGCAGCTCAGTGCGCGTAAGGCCCGGAGTGTCGCCGGGGACGAGCAGCATCGAGATGCCAGCCGCGCCCTTGCTCGGCTGGCTGCTGTCAGCAGCTCCTGTGCGCACGGCGCAGGTGATCCAGTCGGCGCGCATGCCGCTGGTGATGAAAGTTTTCTCACCGTTCAGCACCCACGCATCGCCCTCACGCCGGGCAGTGGTGCGCAAGTTGGCTACGTCGGAGCCGCCGCTCGGCTCGGTAATGGCCAGGGCGGCAATTTTTTCGCCACGCAGCACGGGTGGCACCACCTCTTGCTGCAACGCCAGCGAGCCATAACGCAACAGCGGCGGCAGGCCAATGTGCAGCGAGAACAAACTCGCCAACAGGCCACCACTGCCCGCCACGCGGGCCATGGTGGTAGAGAGCACATTGCGCAGCGCAAATGGCGCAGGCGTGCCACCCAGAGCCTCGGGGTAGCCCAGGCCTAGCAGGCCCAGCGCAGCGGCCTCTTGGTAGAGCGTGCGCGGAAAGCCCCCTGCCTCGTCCCAAGCAGCCACATAGGGCGCAATGCGCTCTTGGGTGAAACGCTGCACCAGGTCTTGCAGTGCGGCTTGGTCTTGGGCTAGATCTTGCGCGGTGTTCATAGCGGCGCCTCCAATGGCTGCAGGCGCAATAGCAATTGCCCTGGCGCGATCTGTTGGCCCGGCTCGGCCAGCAGGTCTTGCACCACACCGTCGCGCGGCGCGGCCAGGCTGTGCTCTAGCTTCATCGACTCCATCACCATCAGGGTATCGCCGCGCCGCACCCTGCTACCGGCCTGTACATGCACGGCGATCAGCTTGCCGTTGAAGGGTGCACGCAGTTCGCTGCCACTGCCCGCCGCGCCACTGCCCTGCGGTGGCTCAAACGACGCGTCTTCTACAAACCAGTCCACCCCCGCCTGCTGCACATGCCAGCGCGCAGGCGCCACGCGCACGGCCACCATGCCCCTGGGCGCGCCGAGTGGGCCGCTGACCAAGTGCTCGCTCAGCACGCCGCGATGGCGCAAACGCACCGGGCGCGCAAAAGGAGAGAGCAAACTTACAGAAACTGCTGAAGCTGGCGAAGTTGCTGCAACCACTGAAACTGAATTGGACTCAGAATTGACAAGCAAAACGGCCTGCAAGCCGCATAAAACATGCGTAGACAGCTCATTTTTTTGTAGCGTATCACGGATACCCTGCGCCTGCTCTTGCAAAAACGGCACCACCGCTTGGCCGCTGACAAAGCCCGCGTGCCGCAAGCAAGCCGCTAAAAAAGCGCGGTTGCTGGGCAGGCCCAGCAGCTCGGTGCTGTCCAGCGCGGCTGCCAGTTGCGCAATGGCTTCGGCCCGCGTCGGCGCATGCACGATGAGCTTGCCCAGCATCGAGTCGTACCAGGGCGAGACCTGCATGCCGCATTCGATAGCATGGTCAAAACGCAGGCTGGTGTTGGTGCTGGCACTATCGGCTTGGAACGCAGGGTCAGCACCTGCAGCAGCGCCCATGTCCGGCGCGCGAAAGTGCAGCACCGTGCCGGTGTGCGGCGCAAAGTTTTCGTCTTCGGTGCACAGGCGCACTTCGATGGCGTGGCCACTCCACTGCACTTGCTCTTGGCGCAGCGGCAGCGGCTCGCCGCGCGCAATGCGCAGTTGCCACTCGACCAGGTCGAGGCCAGAGCGCATCTCGGTCACCGGGTGTTCCACTTGCAGGCGGGTGTTCATCTCCATCAAAAAGAACGCGGCTGACTCGGGGACTGCAGCAGAGTCGAGCAAAAACTCCACCGTGCCCGCACCCACATAGCCCGCCGCCTGGGCCAGTGCCACAGCGCAGCGGCCCATGCGTTCACGCAGCGCTGCATCCACCGCTGGGCTGGGCGATTCTTCGATGATTTTTTGGTGCCGCCTTTGCACCGAGCAGTCGCGCTCTCCCAGGTGGATGCACTGGCCCTGCGCGTCGGCAAAGACCTGCACTTCCACATGGCGCGGCTGCAGCAGGGCGCGCTCTAACAGCAGCTCGCCCGAGCCGAAGCTGGCCAGCGCCTCGCTGCGCGCGCTGTGCAGCGCGGCCAGCAGTTGCTCCGCATGTTGAACCCAGCGCATGCCACGCCCGCCGCCGCCCGCTGTGGCCTTGACCATCAGCGGCCAACCGATGCTCTCGGCCTCTTGCGCAAAGCGCGCGTCGGACTGGTCGGCCCCGTAGTAGCCCGGCAAACACGGCACGCCCTGCGCTAGCGCCAAGGCCTTGGCCGAGGCCTTGCTGCCCAGTTGGCGAATGGCCTGGGGTGGTGGGCCGACCCAGGTGAGGCCCGCATCCACGACGGCTTGCGCAAACTCGGCGTTCTCGCTCAAAAAGCCGTAGCCGGGGTGCACCGCGTCGGCACCACTGTGCGCCGCCGCTTGCAAAATTTTGTCGATGCGCAAATAGCTGTCGGCAGAGGTATTGCCATACAGAGGCAGCGCCATGTCGGCCGCGCGCACATGCAGGGCCTGCGCGTCGGCATCCGAATACACCGCCACCGTGCTCATACCCATGCGCTGGGCCGTGCGAAAAATACGCAGCGCAATTTCGCCCCGGTTGGCGACCAAGAGTTTCGTGATTGGCATCATGCGGCCCACTGTGGTTTGCGTTTCTGCGCGAAGGCAGCCAAGCCTTCTGCAGCTTCTGCGCTGCGCAGGCGCGCGGCAAATTTGATAGCTGCTAACGCAAGCAGGTCGGGCGTTTCTAGCGTTTTTTCTTCTAGCAGAAGTGCCTTGGTGGCGGCCACTGCGCCCGGTGCAGCGCTGCGCAGTTGGGCCAGCTCGGCTTGCACGGCAGCAGCCAGTTGCGCGGCAGGGTGCACTTGGTCTACCAAGCCCAAAGCCAGCGCCTCTGGCGCGTTCCATTTGCGCCCGCGCAATAGGCATTGGCGGGCAGCGCGATCACCTAGACGGCGCAGCACAAAGGGCGCGATCTGCGCGGGCACAATGCCTAAGCTGACCTCGGGCGTGGCAAACACTGCCGTGTCGGCTGCCAGCACAAAATCAGCACAGCAGACCAAGCCCATGCCACCGCCCATGGCCGGGCCCTCTACCGCTGCAACCAGCATTTGCGGCAACGCGCACAGGGCTTCGAGCAGGTGGCCAAAGCCACGGTTCAGGGGAATCAGCGGGTCAGCCTCGCCAGCTTGCAGTGGCTGACCGATCGACTTTGCAAAGCCACCCAAGCTACCCCCGGCGCAAAATGCCCCGCCCGCGCCACAGAGCACAATGAAGCGCAGGCTCGCGTCGGCGTGCGCGCGCGTGCACGCTTCGCGCAAAGCCTGCACCATCGGCTCGCTCAGGGCGTTGCGCGTGGCCGGGTCGTTCAGCGTCCAGCGCTCGGTAGCGCCCTCGCGTTCGATGAGAAGTTGCTGCGCCATGGCTTGGGCTTCTAGCGTTGCGGCTTTTTGGCGATGCCCATGATTTTTGCAAGGATGCCCAGCATCACTTCATCTGCCCCACCGCCAATGGAGCCCAAGCGCCCGTCGCGGTACATGCGCGAGACTTTGTTCTCGAGCGTAAAGCCCATACCGCCCCAAAACTGCAAACACCCATCGGGAATCAGGCGATTGAGCCGCCCAGCTTTGAGCTTGGCCATGCTGGCCAATTCGAGCACATCTTGGCCTTGCACGTACAACTCACAGGCGCGGTAGGTCAGCGCACGCAGGCTCTCGAGCTCGGTTTTGAACTCGGCCAGTTTGAACTGCACCCATTGCTGGTCGGCCAAGGTAGCGCCAAAAAGCTTGCGCTCTTGCGCCCATTCAATCGTCCATTGAATGCAATTGCCCAAGCTTTGCAAACAACTGGCTGCAGCCCACAGCCGCTCCTCTTGAAACTGCTGCATTTGGTAGATGAAGCCTGCGCCTTCATTGCCAATCAAGTTACGCTGGGGCACCCGCACCTCGTCGAAATAAATCAGACCAGTGTCACTGGAGTGCATGCCGATCTTGCGGATTTTTTGCGCCACCTCGATACCCTTGGTCAGCTTGCCGTTGGGCCCATCGCGCATGGGCACCATGATGAGCGACTTGTTTTTGTGCACCGGGCCTTCGCCGGTATTGACCAACATGCACATCCAGTCGGCCTGCAGGCTGTTGGTGATCCACATTTTTTGCCCAGTGATCACGTAGTCGTCACCGTCTTTTCGCGCTACAGACTTGATAGCAGACACATCACTGCCCGCGCCCGGTTCGCTCACGCCGATGCAGCCGACCAGGTCGCCCGCAATCGCTGGCGCTAAAAACTGTGCCTTGAGTTCATCGCTGCCAAAGCGCGCCAGCGCGGGTGTGCACATATCGGTTTGCACGCCAATCGCCATCGGCACGCCGCCGCATTCAATATGGCCCAAAGTCTCGGCCATTAGCATCGAATACGAATAGTCCAAGCCCATGCCGCCATAGGCCTCGGGCTTGGTCAGGCCCAGCAAACCCAGCTTGCCCAAGCCCTTGAAGACCTCATGCGCTGGGAATATTTCAGCCGCCTCCCATTCGTCTACATGGGGGTTGATGTGCGCGTCGATGTAGCGCTTGAGGGTTTTCTGAACTTCTAGATGCTCATGGGTGTACTGCATATTGGTCTCCGTTGGGCTGTTCGTGTCCTGTTCGTGTTCACATCCGTGCCACTCCGAATTGCATTGGCCGCAGCGTGCGTGCATCAGCCTGGGCGCACATGTCTAGACATTGCGCCAGCACGGCGCGGGTGTCGCGCGGGTCGATCACGCCGTCGTCGAGCAGCAGGCCGCTGGTGTAGAAGGCGTCAGACTGCGCGTCGAACACCTGCACAATGGAGTCGAACTGCGCTTGCGCTGCAACCGGGTCGGGCGCGATGCCTTTGCGCGCCAGCGCGGCCTCCGTCACGATCTGCATGGTGCGTGCGGCCTGCTCGCCACCCATCACGGCGGTGCGGGCGCTGGGCCAGCTGAACAAAAAGCGCGGTGCGTATCCGCGGCCACACATACCGTAATTGCCCGCGCCAAAACTCGCCCCGCATTGAATGGTGATTTGCGGCACCGTAGCGTTCGTCACCGCTTGGATCATCTTGCTGCCGTGCTTAATCATGCCCCCCTGCTCACTCTCTGCGCCCACCATATAGCCGGTGGTGTTTTGCAGGTAAATGAGGGGCGTGCCGAGCTGGCACATCCATTGAATAAAGTGCGTGGCCTTGTTGGCACCGGCCACGTCGATGGGCCCGTTGTTGCTCATAATGCCCACCGCATGGCCTTCGATGCGCGCTTGCACGCAGAGCGTGGCGCTGCCGTACAGGGCTTTGAATTCCAGCAGGTCAGCGTCGTCGACCAAGCGCGCCATGACCTCGCGCATGTCCACCGGCTCGCGGTGGCTAGCGGGCATCAGGCCGAGCAGTTCTTCACTGGCGTAGCGGGGTGGAGCATATTTGCCTCCGATCACAGCGTAATTGGGGTCAGAGTCCAATTTCATTCGGCGATCTTTGACACCAACTTTGCTGCTGTCCTGAATGGGAATCTGAACCCAACTACGCCCCACGAGCTCGCGCGCGATGCCCAGCGCATGGCGGTCGTCTTCTGCCAAATACTCACCCAAGCCCGAGACGCTGCTGTGCATCTCGGCCCCGCCCAGTTCTTCTTCGGAGGCCACTTCGCCGGTAGCGGCCAGCAGCAAGGGCGGGCCCGCCAAAAAGGCACGCGAGCGTTTGCGCACCATGATGACCACGTCGGACAGGCCTGGCATGTAAGCCCCGCCTGCTGTGCCCGAGCCGTGCTGCACGGTGATGACGGGGATACCCGCTGCTGAGAGCCGCGCCAAATTGCGAAACAGCGCACCACCTTGCACAAAGCCCTCGACCCGGTACTTCATTAAATTGGCACCCGCACTCTCAACCAAGTGCACAAAGGGCAGTTTGTTGTGTAGCGCGATCTCTTGCACACGCAAAATTTTCTCTAAGCCCATGGCTTGTATGGCACCGGCCTCGATGCCCGAGTCGCTGGCCACCACCATGCAGCGCACACCGCTGACAAAGCCAATGCCCGCAACCATTCCCCCACCGGGTATAGATGCCAAGGGGTCTTTGCTGTCTTGCCGGTACCCCGCCAGCGAACACAGTGGCAACCACGGCGCGCCATAGTCGAGCAGCAAGGCAACGCGCTCGCGCGGCAGCAACTGGCCGCGTTTGTCGAACACTGGTTTCGACTTGGCCGAGGCTTGCTCTGCACGCGCTTCCAACCCGCGCAATTGCGCAATGCGTGCGAGCATCCATTCGCGCCGCGCCAGGGCTTGCGCGCTGTGTGGGTTCCAGCTACTGGTGAAGTGGCTCATGCGGCGCGGCTCATGCTTGAAAAATCTTCGGTACGCTGTAGCGGTGAAAGCCGTTGAAGGGTTTCACCGCATCGCGCTGCTGCACGGCGACGGGCGCTGCTGCATCTCCCCAGCCCAGGCGCACCTGGGGCCGCGCACCGTCAACCCGCAGCACGCTGCCGCTGATAAAGGCCGCTGCGGACGAGAGCAAAAACACAATCGCGGCTGCCGTTTCGGCCTCGGTGCCGAAGCGGCCTGCGGGCACGGTGCCTGCCATCTCGCGCAACATCGGCCCGGCCTCGGGCGGGTAGTGGTCCATGCCGCTGGACGCGATGTAACCCGGTGCCACGGCATTTACACGCACGCCACTGGTGGCCCATTCGAGCGCCGCCGTTTCGGTAAAGCTGACCATGCCCGCGCGCGCCGCGCCGCTGTGGCCCATGCCGGGCATCGAACCCCAGATGTCGGCCACGATGTTGACAATGCTGCCACCGTGCTGCTGCATGCTTTGCACAAAGCATTCGCGCGCCACCAAGAAACCGCCAGTCAGGTTGGTGTCGATCACCGCCTGCCAGCCCTTGGCCGTCATCTGCGCCAGCGGCTGGATGTATTGGCCACCCGCGTTGTTGACCAAGGCGTGAATGCGCCCCTGCGTGGCCACAATGGCTTGCACCACCGACTTGACGGCTTCTTCGTCGCGGATGTCGCAGGCGTGGAAGCTGGCGCGGCCACCGTCGGCCACGATCTCGCCCGCCGTGTCTTGCAGCTTGGCCAGCTTGCGCCCCACCAGCACCACATGCGCGCCTAGGCTGGCCAGCTCATGCGCAGTGCAGCGCCCAATGCCCGAGCCGCCGCCCGTGACGATGATGACCTGGCCTGCCAACAGGCCAGGCTTGAAAACAGATTGGTAACTCATAGGGCATTCTTTCGTCGAGTAGAGCCTGCGCTTGCGGGCACTGGTGCTAAAAACAAATCGGTAGCAGCCTGGGCCAGTGCGTCGAGGCTGGCCCCCTGGCGCGCGTCAAACCACTGGGCCGACCAGTTGAGCGCGCCAAAAATAAAAAGCCGCGCCAGCTTGGGCTCGCAGCGCAACTGCCCAGAGGCGTGCAGGGCTTCGAGCAGGGGCACCCAGACCGCCTCGTAGTGGTCTTTGATGAGGGCGATCTGCTTGCGCTGGCGGGCGTTCAAACTGCGCCACTCGTAGAGCATGACGGGGATGAAGTCAGCCCCCTTGCCGAGCAAAATTTCAAAGTGATTGCGAATCAAAATGCCCAGCAAGGCTCGTGGATTGTGCGTAGGCAGCTCTGTTTTTTGTAGCGCTTGCTGGGCTGAAGTGGTAGCAACTTGCGCTGTGGCGGGAGTTTGCGTTAGCGCCGCCAGAGCCTGTGCTTGGCGCACGCTCGCGTCCTCCATGCCTTGGCGCATCACCTCGCACAGCAGCGCGCCTTTGCTCTTGAAATGGTAGAAAGGCGAGCCGCTGCGCATGCCCACGGCTGCGGCAATGTCGCGCGTACTGGTGGCGTCAAAACCCTTGCGCCTAAACAAGCGCCCAGCGGCACGCACCAGCTCTAGGCGGCGGTTGCCGTCGTCGCGCTCACCCAGCGTTTTGCGCGGCCTGCCGCGCCCGCGCTTGGGCAGCAGCTCCGCTGGCGCGGAGCGCACTGCAGCAGCAAAAGGCTCACTGGCACTGGCAACTTTGTCCATGGGCAAACCATAGCAAAGAAATTTAATTTCAGCAAGCACTTGCTTGGTAAAATTAAAACAGCAGCGCTGCGACGCTTGGTGAAATAATCAGACCACTAAGCAAGACCCGCCCCACACCAACCCAGCCTGCCCCAAGGATTTTTCTGCCTGCTCCCAACACTCCCGCAAGCCCGCTTGCCAACCTGCCAGCCGACCCGCGCCGCGCCCTGCTGGCCATCATGCTGGCAGTGCTGCTGGCCTCGCTCGACACCGCCATTGCCAACACCGCCTTGCCCGCCATTGCAACCTCGCTCCAGGCCCCGCCTGCGGCGTCTATTTGGGTGATTAACGCCTACCAATTAGCGGTGGTGGCAACGCTGCTGCCCTTTGCCGCCTTGGGCGACGTATGGGGGCCGCGCCGGGTGTTTTTAAGCGGGCTGCTGCTGTTTACCGTGGCCTCGCTGGCCTGCGCCGTGGCCGACTCGCTGACCACGCTCACACTGGCGCGGGCTCTGCAAGGCGTGGGTGCGGGCGCGCTGATGAGTGTCAACATTGCCTTGGTGCGACTGGTCTACCCGCCCGAGCATTTGGGCCGTGGTGTGGGCCTCAACGCCCTGGTGGTGGGTCTGGGCTTTACGCTGGGGCCTTCGGTGGCTTCGCTGGTGCTGTCGGTGGCCTCATGGCAGTGGCTGTTTGGCATCAATGTGCCCTTGGGCCTGCTGGCCTTGGCGTGCGTCGTGCCCGCACTGCCGCGCACGGAGCGCAGTGGCCACCGACTCGACCCGCTGACCGCTTTGCTCAGCGCAGTGGCCTTCGGCAGTTTGATTTTGGGCCTGGGCTCGGCAGCGCAGCGCGAGCCTTGGGTATGGGTGCTCGCGCCCCTGCTCCTGGCCTTGCTAAGCGGGGCCTGGCTGTTGCGCCGCCAAGCGGGCCACCCCGCGCCCATGCTGCCGGTGGACTTGTTCCAGCGCCCGCTGTTCACGCTCTCGGTGCTCACTGGCGCAGCGGCCTTTACCACCCAGGGTTTGGCCTTTGTCGCCCTGCCTTTTTATTTTGAAGGCGCGCTGCAGCGCAACCCGGTAGACACCGGGTTTTTAATGACCGCTTGGCCTCTGGTAGTGGCCGTGCTAGCGCCGGTGGCGGGTCGCCTGTCTGACCGCTACCCGCCCGGTTTGCTGGGTGGCATTGGCCTGGCTATTTTGAGTGTGGGCATGGCTGCGCTGGCGCTGATGCCGCTAGACGCCAGCGCCCTGGGCATCAGCCTGCGCATGGCCCTGTGCGGCCTGGGCTTTGGCCTGTTCCAGTCGCCCAACCTCAAGGCCATGATGCAAAGCGCACCGCCCACGCGCAGCGGCGGTGCCAGCGGCATGATCGCCATGGCGCGCCTCATCGGCCAAACCACCGGCGCAGCCTTGGTAGCCCTGTGCTTTGGAATCGCAGGGCCGCAAGGCCCGCTGTGGGCCCTGGGATTGGGCGCTTGTAGTGCGGCGTTGGCTTGCGCATTCAGCACCGCGCGCTTGTGGGCACGCTAAGCTGATGCAATCACATCCGCCACCATGTCCGCCGTAATGGCCGATAGCGTCCAACCCAAATGGCCGTGGCCGGTGTTGTAGAACACATTGACCGCCTTGCCTCGGCCCACGCGGGGCATCATGTTGGGCATCATGGGGCGCAGGCCCGCCCAGGGCACCACCGAGCGGGTGTTGATTTGGGGGAAACATTGCGCCACCCACTCCACCAGGGGGCGAATGCGGTCTGCGCGAATGTCGCGGTTGACACCACTGAACTCGGCCGTCCCGGCCACGCGAAAACGCGTCTCTCCCAAGCGACTGGTGACCAGCTTGGTTTCGTCGTCGAGCAAGCTCACATGGGGCGCACCGGCTTGGCTGGCTGCGTCAGCCAAATTGACGGTGATGGAGTAACCCTTCACGGGGTAAATGTTGACGCGGTCGCCCAACTGCGATGCAAAATCTCGGCTGGCTACGCCCGCACAGACCACCACGCCGTCAAAGCTATGCTGCGTTTGCGCATCTCCCTGCCCCACCGTAACGATTGCTTGTTGGCCATTGCTGCTAAGCGCGGTTACGTCTTGGTCGTACAAGGTGCGGGCACCTAAACGCTGCGCCGCCAGCGACAAGCCATGGGTGAATTTGTGAATGTCACCCGTCGAATCACTCTCGGTAAAGTAGCCCCCGTAATACGTGCCGGCCAAAGTTGGCTCGATAGCTTTCATTTCAGCAGGTGTGACGGCGCGGCGTGGCAAGCCGCCTTTGGCGAGCATGCTGGAGACTTTACCGGCATGCGCAAACCCTTTTTTGTTGCGGTAGATGTGCAAGATGCCTTCGCGCTTGTGGTCGAAATCGATGCCCTCTTCTTGCGCCCACTGGAACAGATGGGCACGTGCCGCCACGGCCATGCGCGCGGTTTCGATCGTATTGCGTTCGTAATGGGGCATAGCCGCAACGAACTCTGCGAACCACGACAATTTATGCCACGTAGGAGCCGGGTGCACCAAGAGCGGCGCATCGCTCTTGAGCATCCACTTCAGGCCTTTGACGATGGTGGACCAGTGCGTCCACACCTCGGCGTTGGAGGCGGAGAGTTGGCCACCGTTGGCGAACGAGGTTTCCATCGCGGCATAACGGTTGCGTTCGAACAAAGTCACGGCATAGCCGCGTTTAGCCAAGGCATAGGCGGTGGTGACGCCGGTGATGCCGCCGCCAATAATTGCAAGGGTTTTCATCTGATGTGTGCTTTCAAAAACGCCAAGGGGCAAGGTTCTCCTATGCAAGACGCATAGGAAGAACGCCCCCTCTGTTTTTGGAACCTGAGAGTTTCACGGACCGCATTACGCGGCTCGCTTGCTCCATCGGCGCGTTGGTAGACGTGGTTACCAACGGCTCTTCAGAGATAGTGCATGTGATCGGTCCCTTTGCCTGAGAGTTTCCGGGGCGGTTGCTCCTTCGGCGCTGCCCACCACGCTGATGCGCTGGCAGTCTCTCCCGATCACACGTCGACACGAGTGTCGAGTAATTTACGAACGATTCAATTCAATAAAAAATTTTGCAGCCAGCACGCTTCAAACGCGCAAGCGGCTCAGGTCACTGCGGTTGCCAGTTAATCGATTTGGCAATGGCACGAAACTGCGCGGTGCCATCTACATAGGCCTTGTCTACGGCCTGCAAAGACAAAGGTTTGGCTACCAGTTGGCTATTGGCTTCTAAAGAACTGCGCACGCCTGGATCGGCCAACGACTCCGTGATGGCTTTGTGTATGGTTTGAACAATCGGCTCCGGCGTATCTTTTTTCACAAAATAGCCCGTCCAGATGTTGAAGGTGAAGTTTTTCAAGGCCTTGCTCTCGCTGATAGCGGGGTAGTCTTTCAAAGACTCCAGGCGTTCGCTGCTGAGTATGGCCAAAACTTTTAACTTGCCTTGTTTCTGCATCTCGTCGTAGGCTTTACCAAAGGGTGCCAAGAAAATATCGACCTGTCCGCCAAGCAGGTCTTGGTTGGCAGGTGCCGCGCCTTTGTACGGCACATGCGTCATCGGGATGTTGGTGACTTTCGATAAATTCTCGCCAAGCAGGTGGTAGAAGGAACCTGGCCCCACGCTGGCGTAGCTGATGGGGCGACCCGCTTTGGCTTCTTTGCGGGCGTAGTCCAAGAGCTCATCCACGTTCTGCACTGGCAAGTCTTTGCGCGCTAAAAAGCCAATTTGCGCGGTTGCAATCATCTGGACCAAGCGGAAGTCTTCGCTCTTGAACTTGATGGCCGAGATGGCCAAAGGGGCCAAGATCAACTCATTGGGCGAGCCTTGGAAAATAATTTGTCCATCGGAGTGCGCGCTCAACACTTTTTGCGCAGCAATCGAACCACTGGCGCCACCCACGTTTTCCACAATCACTGGTTGCCCAATATTCTTCGACAAGGTGTTGCTCACCGAACGCGCAATCACATCGGACAAACCGCCTGCGGGGTAAGGCACCATCAAGGTGACGGGTTTGCTGGGGTAGGTTTGTGCACAGACTGCTCCCACCATACATAAGCTGCTCAGTAAAGCGGCCCAACGCGTGAATTTGTTTGGCATGGATCGGCTCCAAAATGGTTGTAGTGTTGGTATCGTAGAAAGTCCTTCCTATAATGTCCAATGCATTTTTGTAGCGCAATCGATAACTTTTACGCATAAATCAACACCGCCATGACACTGGTGCAACTCAAACATCTGATCGAACTGGCCAGCACGGGTTCGTTCAGCCAATCGGCCGCCAAACTTCACCTGACACAGCCCGCCTTGAGTCGCAGCATCAAGGCCCTAGAAAATGAATTGGGCGGCGCCTTGTTTGACCGCACAGGTCGCACGAATGCACTGACCACATTGGGCGAACACATGGTTCAGCGCGCACGCGTTGTGGTGGACGAGGCCGACGAGTTGCATTGGGCCAGTTTGCAATTGCAAAAAGGGGGGCTCGGTCAGTTTCGTATTGGCATGGGCTCGGGGCCAGGGGCCATGCTGATGACGCCCTTGCTCATGCGCATGGCGACCGAGCATCCGCAGGCGCACATTGATATTTCTCGCGGCAGCACCACACTCTTGGTGCAGGCTTTGCGCGAGCGCATGTTGGACGCTTTGATCTTGGACATTCGTTCGCTACAGCCTTGCGCCGACTTGAAGATCGAAGCCCAGCACGAAATGGCTGGCGCTTTCTTGTGCAGGCCTGAGCACCCTTTGGCCGAGCAACACAAAGTACCCTTTGCCGTGCTGCGCCAGTACCCCATTGCTTCGACACCTTTAAGCGATGAAGTTGCGCGCATGCTAATCGAGCGCTTCGGGCCCCAAGCCCACCCCGATCGATTGGTCAATTTGC
>CANFOR010000037.1 GCA_947448675.1 Betaproteobacteria bacterium | reverse complement strand
ATGTCGCGCGCCCGCTCTTCGCGCCCGCCGCGCGTGGCCTGCAAACCAGCTTGCATGCGCGGGTCCAGGTCGTCAAAACCCAGACCGACAATGTGCACGGTAACGCCAGCAAAGGTGACTGAAATCTCGGTGCCGGTGACGTACTGCAAGCCCTGCGCGGCAGCCGCAGCCGCAGCCCGGCGCTGCCCCCCAATTTCGTCGTGGTCGGTCAGCGCCCATAGCTCGACGCCATTGGCCTTGGCTCGCGCGGCCAGAGCTTCAGGCGTGAGCGTGCCATCGGAGACCACAGAGTGGCAATGCAGGTCGGCGTTGAGGATGGAAGTCACGCTGCGATTGTCGCACTTCACTCCGTACTTCGCCTTGCAGTGTGGGTGTGCTGAGAACTCACGCACTGCAACACAACAGTTAACCAGTATTACGCAACCCCGCCGCAATCCCGTTGATTGAAATGTGGATGCCCGTCTGCACCCGCTCGTCCACCTGCCCGGCCCGGTAACGCCGCACCAACTCCACCTGCAAATGGTGCAGCGGGTCGATGTACGGAAAGCGGTGCCGAATCGAGCGCTGCAGGGCTGCATTGCCCGCCAAACGCTGCTGGTGGCCGGTGATCAGCGCCAGCGCTTCCACCGTGCGCTGCCACTCCTCCTCGATGGCGCTAAACACCTTTTTGCGCAAACGCTTGTCACCCACCAATTCGCTGTAGCGCGATGCCAGGGCCAGGTCGCTCTTGGCCAAAACCATGTCCATATTGCTCAGCAAGGAGCGAAAGAAAGGCCATTCGCGCTCCATTTTTTGTAGCACGTGTAGCGCACCCTGCTTGCCTTGCAGCGGGTTTTCTTGCAAAAAAGCGTGCACAGCAGAACCAAAACCGTACCAACCCGGCAGCGTCAGGCGGCATTGGCCCCAGCTAAAACCCCAGGGGATGGCGCGCAGGTCTTCGATGCGCTGACTCGGCTTGCGTGAAGCCGGGCGCGAGCCAATGTTCAGCTCGGCAATTTCGCGGATCGGTGTGGAGCTGAAAAAATAATCGGCAAAGCCCGGCGTTTCGTACACCAGCTTGCGGTAAGCGGCCATACTGGCCTGCGAGAGCGCGGTTGCGGCCTGCACAAAAGCAGGGGGTGCGGCCTTGGTCGGTTGCAGCAGCGTGGCCTCTAGGGTCGCGGCCACCAGGGTCTCTAAATTGCGCCGCCCGATCTCGGGGTTGGCGTATTTGGAGCCAATCACTTCGCCCTGCTCGGTCAGACGAATCTGCCCGCGCACCGTGCCCGGCGGCTGCGCCAAAATCGCCTGGTAGCTGGGGCCACCACCCCGACCCACGGTGCCACCACGGCCGTGGAACATCCTGAGCGTTATGGCGTGTGCATCGGCCAATTGGTCAAACAACTCCACCAGGGCCATCTCGGCGCGGTACAGCTCCCAGTTGCTGGTGAAGATGCCGCCGTCTTTGTTGCTGTCAGAGTAGCCCAGCATGATGTCTTGCTCGGCGCCCGAGCGCTGCACCAGGGCCGCCACGCCGGGCAGGGCGTAGAACGCGCGCATGATGGGCGCGGCATTGCGCAGATCTTCAATGGTCTCGAAAAGTGGCACGACGATGAGGTCGGCCACGGCCTGAGCGTCCAGCGTGCCGCGCATCAGGCCGACTTCTTTTTGCAGCAGCAAAACTTCGAGCAAGTCGCTCACGGTTTCGGTGTGGCTGATGATGTAGTGGCGAATCGCCTGCGCGCCATAACGCGCGCGCATTTGCAGGGCGGCTTCAAATATCGCCAACTCGGCTTGGGTGTGTGCTGAGTAGCTGGCACCCCTCACGCGCAGGGGCCGCGCGTCGTTCAGCAGGCGCAGCAGCAAACTGCGCTTGGCCTCTTCGGCTAGCGCGGCGTAAGCAGGTTCTACACGCGCGGTGGCCAGCAGTTCGGCCACCACGGCTTCGTGTTGGTCTGAGCTTTGGCGCAAGTCCACCGTGGCCAGGTGAAAGCCAAACACTTCCACCGTACGCAGCAGCGGCTTGAGGCGCTGCACGGCCAGGGCCGCGCCGTGGTGGGCCGCCAGCGACGCAGCAATGGTTTGCAGGTCGGTCAGCAGTTCTTGGCTGCTGGTATAGGGGTTTTGCGGGGGCACGGCGTGGCGCGCGGCCTCACCGCCGGTCAGCTCTTTGAGCGTGGCGGCCAAGCGCGCATACATGCCGATCAAGGCGCGCCGGTAAGGTTCATCGCGGCGGTGCTCGCTCGGGTCGGGCGAGGCCTCGGCCAGTGCCGCCATGGCCGGGCTGACCTGCACCAAGCGCGCCGACAGTGAGAGCTCGCCGCCCAGGTAGTGCAGCTCGGTGAGCAAATGGCGCAGCACCACCTCGCTTTGGCGGCGCAGCGCGTATTCGAGGGTTTGGGCGCTGACATTGGGGTTGCCGTCGCGGTCGCCGCCGATCCACTGGCCCATTCGCAAAAAACTGTGCACCGGGTGCTTGCCCAGCGCGGCTTCCAGTTCGGCGTAAATTTTGGGAATCTCGCGCAGAAAGGTGGTTTCGTAATAGCTCAGCGCGTTTTCAATCTCGTCGGCCACGGTGAGCTTGCTAAAGCGCAGCAAACGGGTTTGCCACAGCTGCACCACGCGGGCGCGCATCTGCGCTTCGTTAGCGGCCAGCTCGCGCACGCTGAATGCGTCGGGTGCACGCTTGGGCATCGACGGCTTGCGGGGCGGCTGCTCTGTAGGCCAGCTGCTGCGCTGGCGAATGTCGTCGCGCTGGGCCAAGAGCTGGGCAATGTCGCGCTCGGCGTCCAAAATACTTTTGCGTTGCACCTCGGTCGGGTGGGCCGTGAGCACCGGCGATACAAAGCTCAGCGCCAGCGTGTCTGCTATTTTTTTAGGAGCTATCCCGGCAAGCCGCAAGCGCTCTAGCGCCAGGTTGATGCTGCCTTCTTGGCTGTCGCCAGCGCGTTCGTGCACGGCCCGGCGGCGGATGTGGTGGCGGTCTTCGGCTAAGTTGGCCAAATGGCTAAAGTAAGTAAAGGCGCGGATCACGCTCACGGTTTGGTCGCCGCTCAAGCCCTTGAGCAATTGCTTCAAAGCTTTATCGGCGGCGGGCTCGGCGTCGCGCCGAAAGGCCACCGAGAGCTGGCGCACCTGCTCAACGAGGTCGAAAGCATGCGTTCCCTCTTGTTCGCGGATCACGTCGCCCAACAATCGCCCTAAAAAGCGAATATCGTCGATCAGGGCTTGGTCTTTGTCGATCTTAGGCATAGCTTGCATGCTAGCATTGCGCGCATCTTCTAATTACCTTTTGGTTACGGCATTGAAACCCCTCGTTATTGCTACGCGCGAAAGCCGCCTTGCCATGTGGCAAGCCGAGCATGTTAAAAAATTATTAGAAGAGCGTGGCCACACGGTCAACATCTTGGGCATGACGACTTTGGGCGACCAAATTTTGGACCGCTCGCTGTCTAAAGTCGGCGGCAAAGGCCTGTTTGTCAAAGAGCTAGAAACCGCGCTCGAAGAAGGCCGCGCCGACATGGCCGTGCACTCGCTCAAAGATGTGCCCATGGACCTGCCCGAGGGCTTTGCCCTGGCCTGCGTGATGAAGCGCGAAGACCCGCGCGACGCCTTGGTCTCGCCCCTCTACGACTCGCTAGCCGCCCTGCCCCAAGGCGCGGTGGTCGGCACCTCCAGCCTGCGTCGCATGGTGCTGCTGCGCGCACTGCGGCCCGACCTGAAAATCGAGCCCCTGCGCGGCAATTTAGACACCCGTCTGCGCAAGCTCGACGAAGGCCAGTACGCCGCCATCGTGCTGGCCACGGCAGGCTTGGTGCGCCTGGGCCTGGGCGAGCGCATTCGCCAATGTTTTGAGCCCGACGACATGCTGCCCGCTGCGGGCCAAGGCGCGCTGGGCATCGAGGTACGCTCTGACCGCAGCGACCTGCTGGGCGCGCTGGCCCCGTTGTCCCACCAAGCCACTTGGCTTACCGTGACCGCCGAACGCGCGGTGAGCCGTAGCATGGGCGGCAGCTGCTCGATGCCACTGGCTGCCCACGCCGAGTTGCTGGGCGAGCGTCTGCACCTGCGCGCCGCCTGGGGCGACCCTGAGGGCGTGATGCCCCTGGTGCAAACCCATGCCGCGGTCGACAACGCCGACCTGTTTGTGGCCAAACTCTTGGGCGAGCACGTCGCCGCCCAACTGCACAATCTGCGCGCTATGAGCGACAGCGCGCGCGCCAAGCTCGAGTAGGCCCTTCGCATGGCCGTGATCGTGACCCGCGCTGCCGCCGAGGCCGCCGACTGGGTGGCCCAGTTGCAGGCCCACGGCCTACCCGCTGAGTCCTTGCCGCTGATGGCCATCTTGCCGCCGCTCGACCCCAGCCCCTTGCTGCGGGCCTGGCAAGGGCTGCAGCGTTACCACGCGGTGATGCTGGTCAGCCGCAACGCGGTGGCCCATTTTTTTGCAGAAAAACCCCTGAAAAGCCAAGCGGAACGAGCGTCGGATGCTATTAAAAATGCAGCACCAGAGTTTGTCACCCCAGCAGGCACCGCAGCTGATACCACCGGTGGCACGCGCTACTGGGCCACCGGCCCCGGCACCGCCAGGGCGCTGCGCAGCCACGGCGTCCCCGCCAACCAGATCGACTCACCCGGCTACGACGCGCCGCAGTTTGACTCTGAAGCTCTGTGGGCCTTGGTGCAAGCGCGCGTACACCCTGGCATGCGGGTGCTGGTGGTGCGCGGCCAAGACGAGGCCACCAGCCAAACCGGCCGCCTGTGGTTGGCCGAGCAACTGACCGAGGCCGGTGCCCAGGTGCACAGCGTGCTGGCCTACCGCCGTGGTGCGCCCACGCTCACGCCCGCGCAAGGCCTGCGTTTGCACACCGCAGCGAGCGACGGCTCGGTGTGGCTGTTTAGCAGCAGCCAAGCGATTGCCCACTTGCAGCAGCTCGCACCCGCGCAAAGCTGGCACCAAGCCAAGGCTGTGGTCAGCCACCCGCGCATTGCCCTGGCGGCACGGGCGGCGGGCTTCGCTGTTGTTTGCGTGTCACGCCCGACCCTGGCTGCGCTGGTGGAGTCGATAAAATCACTGCATGACTGAAGCCCCTGCCTCTGCCCCCAGTGTGCCCAGCGCCACTGCTGCGCCAGACAGCGCCTTGCCTCCAACCGCCCTGCCCGTCAGCCCCAAAGCGCCACGCAGCACTATTATTTTGATAGCTTTCATCGCAGGTTTGGCGCTGGTTAGCGCCCTGTTATGGCAAAAGTTAGAGCGTATCCAAGAAGACTTGGCTCGGCGCAGCCAAGACGCCAGCACAGCGGCCATTGAAGCGCGCACCCTGGCCCGCCAAGCGCTCGACACCGTGCGCGAGGCCACGGGTCGCCAAGCCCTGCTAGAGACCCGCCTGAGCGAAGTGGCCCTGCAGCGCAGCCAGTTGGAGGAGTTGATGCAAAGCCTGTCGCGCTCGCGCGATGAAAACCTGGTGGTTGACATCGACTCGGCGCTGCGCTTGGCCCAGCAACAGGCCCAGCTCACCGGCAGTGTCGAGCCCCTGCTGGCAGCCCTCAAAACCGCCGACCAGCGCATTGCCCGCGCCGCCCAGCCACGGCTCACGCCGCTGCAGCGTGCCCTGGCCCGCGACGTGGACCGCATCAAGGCCACCACGGTGTCCGACACGCCCAGCCTCTTGGTCAAGCTCGACGAACTGGCCCGCTCGATAGACGACTTGCCCCTGGCCAATGCGGTGGGCGAAAACAGCCTGCGCAGCACCGTGGCGCAGGCCGCGCCCAGCGATGCCGAGATGAAGGCTGCACTTACGGGCAGCACGCCCGCTGCGGGCAGCGCTGCAGGTACAGCTTTGGGCGCTGCCGCCAGCGGCCTGGGCGCGGAGTTCAAGGCCTCGCTGCACAGCGCGCTGGCGCGCGTTCAAAACGAGGCGCGCAAGCTGCTGCGCGTGAGCCGCATCGAGCAACCGGAAGCCGCCTTGCTCAGCCCCGAGCAGGGCTTCTTTCTGCGCGAGAACCTCAAGCTCAAACTGCTCAACGCGCGCCTGGCCCTGCTGGCGCGCCAACCCGAGGCCAGCCGCGCCGACCTGGCCGCAGCGACAGCCGCCTTGGGCAAATATTTTGACGCCAATGCGCGCAAAACCCAGGCCGCTGCAGGTTTGCTGCAAGGCATTCAAGCGCAAATGAAAAACGTCGACCTGCCGCGCCTGGACGCTAGCCTCACGGCCTTGGCCACCGCTGCGGCGGGGCGCTAGGCCCACCTACCCACCACCGCACACCCAACATGCGCGCCGCCCTGTGGTTCCTCTCGCTGTTTGGCATTGCCGTGGCGGCGGCTTTGTTTGCAGGCAACAACCAGGCCAGCGTTACCTTGTTTTGGGCACCCTGGCGGGTGGACTTTTCGCTCAATCTGGTACTGCTGGGCTTGCTGGCGACTTTTGTGCTCTTGCACCTGGCTTTGCGGGCCTTGGCGGCCCTGTTTGGCCTACCCCAACAAGCGCGCCAATGGCGCGCCCAGCAGCGCGAGCGGGCCCTGTTCATGGCCATGCTCGACGGCTTGTCGCAGCTGATGTCGGGCCGCTACCTGAGGGCGCGCAAATCGGCACTCTCGGCCCTGGCCCAAGAAGCCGCCTTGCTGCCGCACGACGTGCACCTGCCCTATGCCGCCCAAGTGCGCGCGCTGGCGCATTTGCTGGCCGCCGACAGTGCCCACGCCCTGCAAGACAGCGCCGCGCGCGAGCTGCATGTGCAAGCCGCGCTAGCGCCCGCCCCAGGCCGCAGCAGCACCGTGCCCACCGAGGCCAAAGAAGCTGCACAACTGCGCGCTGCCCGCTGGGCACTCGACGAGCGCGACCCCACGGCCGCACTCGAGCGTTTGGCCGCCTTGCCGCAAGGCGCAGCGCGCCGCACCCTGGCCCTGCGCATTCGCCTTAAAGCCGCGCGCCAAGCTGGGCAAACCCCACTGGCGCTGGAAACCGCGCGCCTGCTGGCCAAACACCGCGCTTTTTCAGCCGACGCTGGCCAGAGCCTGTTGCGCAGCCTGGGCCAAGAGCTGCTGGCCAGCGCCCACGATGCGCAGCAACTGCGCGCCAGCTGGGCCGCGTTAGACGCGGGCGAACGCGCCATGCCCGAACTGGCCATCTTGGCGGCGCAGCGCATGCTGCAGTTAGACGCCCGCTCTGCCAGCCGCGCCACAAGCCGTGAGTGGCTGCTGCCCGTTTGGGAGCGCTACAGCAGCCTGAGCGACCAGCAGCGCCTGCGCTTGGTGGTGGCGCTAGAAAAAACCCTGCGCCGCAGCAGCACGCCAGAGAGCACCGACAACGCAGACGCAGTGGATACCCTGGCCGCTAGCGGCGGCAGCGAGTGGACCGAGGCCGACAGCGCTTGGCTGGCCCGCATCGAAGCCGCCCAACTGCGCACCCCGCGCGACGCTCTGCTGCAATACTTGTGCGGCATGGGCTGCATGGAGCGCCAGCTCTGGGGCAAAGCCCAGCAGCACCTGGGCCAATCCGCGCACAGCCTGCAAGACAGCCCGCTGCGCCGCCAAGCCTGGCGCGCCCTGGCCCGCTTGGCCGAGCAGCGCGGCGACACCACGGCGGCGCAGAACGCTTACCAACAGGCGGCTGGGGTTTAGGCGGTAGCCGTTTTTTGCTGGAGCCGTGACCCCGCTTACGCAGGCTGCTTGTCATTTGCTTAGCGGGGCTTGATTGGCGGGCGGCTTATTTTTGGATTGCACCGTGCGCTACTATTTTAGTAGCGTCACACGCAAACTCCGTGCGGCTCTGCCGTGGTGTCAACTGCACACACCCAGTATTTCAAACGAAAAAAAGGGCGCTAGAAGCGCCCTTTTTTATTCCGATTCAGCTCAGCGTGCAGGCCGGGCCGGGCGCTTTTTCATGGCGTCACGGGGCACAAACACTTTGCCTGCACCGCCACGGGGGGCGGGGGCGCGGCGCTCGGCGGCGAAGCCTTCATTGCGTGGGGCGAAGTCACCACGCGGGGCGGCGTCGCGGGGGGCGAAGTCGCGCTTGGCGTGTTCGCGGGGAGCCAACTCGCGCGGGGCAAAGTCGCCACGCGGAGCTGCGTGCGCCGGGGCGCCGTAGGGTGCGCGCTGGGGTGCTGCGTCACGCGGAGCAAAGCGTGGATCGCTATTGTTTTGGTAGCTGCCTGCGCCCGGTGCACGTGGGCTGTAGGCTGGTTTGCCTTCAAAACCAGCACCGCCAAAGCTGCGATTGCTGGGTTCGCGGCTGCCAAAGCCGTCGCTGCGGCCGCCGGCAAAACCACCGCCTGCGTTGCGGTTGTTAAAGCCGCTGCGGTCGGCGTAGCCGCCACCGTCGTTGTTGCCTGCAAAGCCACCGCGATCACCACCGGCGAAACCACCACGGTCGGCGCTGGCAAAGCCGCCGCGCTCGCCAAAGCGTTTGCCGCCTGCGGGCTTGCCCGCAAAGCCGCCACGGCTGCCACCGCGGTCATCACGGCCACCAAAGCCACGTGGGGCTTGGGGGGCGCGTTGCTGCGGCTCCAGGCCGGGCACGACTTCGCTCTTGATGGGTTGCTTGGTGTAGCTTTCAATGTCGAAAATCTTGCGGCGGTCGCGGAACTCGGCAAAGGTGATCGCCAAGCCGTCGCGGCCCGCGCGGCCGGTGCGGCCAATGCGGTGTGTGTAGTCTTCGGCCTTCATGGGCAAGCCATAGTTGAAGACGTGGGTGATGGTGGGCACATCGATGCCGCGTGCGGCCACGTCGGTAGCCACCAAGATTTGCACCTGGCCTTGGCGCAAGGCCATCAGGCGGCGGTTGCGCAGGCCTTGGCTGAGCGCACCGTGCAGGGCCACAGCCGAGAAGCCGTCTTGCTGCAGGTCGGCGGCCAAACCGTCGCACTCGATTTGCGTGCTGGCAAACACAATCGCTTGGTCGATGCCAGCGTCGCGCAACCAGTGGTCGAGCAGCTTGCGTTTGTGCGTGGTGTTGTCGGCCCAAAACAAAACTTGTTTGATGTTGGCGTGTTTTTCTTGCGGGTTGTCGACCTGCACTTTTTTCACCGACGCGCCGTTGTTGCGCATCACGCGCATGGCGAGCTGCTGAATGCGCGGCGCAAAGGTGGCGCTGAACATCATGGTTTGCTGGCGCTCAGAAGTGAGCTGGTTGATCTCGGCCAAGTCGTCCGAGAAGCCCAGGTCGAGCATGCGGTCGGCCTCGTCGACCACCAAGAACTGCACTTGGTCGAGCTTGATTTGCACGGAGCGTTGCAGATCGAGCAAACGGCCGGGCGTGGCCACCACCAGGTTGGCGTTTTGCAGCTGGGCAATTTGAATCTGGTAAGGCATGCCGCCCACTACGTTGGCAATGCGCAGGCCACGGCAATGTTTGACCAGGCCAATGGCGTCGTGCGCCACTTGCTGGGCCAGCTCGCGGGTGGGGCAAACGATCAAAGCGCCGGGTTGGGCGGCTTTGAAGTGGCGTGGGTTGGTCGGGTCTTTGCGCTTGGGGCGTTTGAGCGGCGCTTCGCCACGGGCCACGGCCTCGGCAGACAGGCGCTCAAACTCGGCGCGCTCGTTGGCTTCGGCCTGGGCTTGCTGGCGCAGCAGGGTGTGCAGCACGGGCAACAAGAAGGCAGCGGTTTTGCCCGAGCCCGTTTGGCTAGAGACCATCAAGTCGTTGTAGACGGTTTTGGTGTCGGCGTTGTCGTCGGCTGGCAGGGCCAGCGGAATGGTGCGCTCTTGCACCGAGGTAGGCTGGGTGTAGCCCAGGTCTTCTACCGCGCGAATCAGCTCTTGGGCCAAGCCCATTTTGATGAAGCCGTTGGGCAGGGCTGCTTCCTCTGCTGCAACTTGTGCATCGCCTTCAGACACAGCTTCGGCTGCGCCGTGTGCGCTGTGTTCTACATGGGTAGTGGCGGCATGCACGGGTGCAACTGGTGCGTGCACGGGCACTGCAACAGCGTGGGCCACGGGCGCTGCTACAGGTGCCACCACAGGCGCTACATAAACAGGAGCACTCGACGCAGCAGCGGCGGGCATTGGCGCTAGAAAAGCGTCCACAGATAAAAATTCGTCAGACGATGAGGCATCGCCCCTGGATTCAAAGGAGTCGGTCATAAAAGTTCTCACACGCAGCAGCACCGGTTAAAGAACCGATGGGAGCCGTCGCTTATGGTTAAAAAACATCAACCATCAAACGAAGCTCAGTGCCGATCTTCTGCGGGCAGAAGGAGACCTGTGACCCATTCATGCGGGCATAAACCAATGGGCTTGCCTGCGGGCCGGTAAGTGTGAAGGGAGATGTACAAAACTGCGCCGCTTTTGCAGCGCAGCCTTGGATTATCGCACGGCCTGGGGTTTTTACCTAGCAATTTCTTTTGCGCGCTCTTTGGCGCGCTTTTTGCCAATTTGAAGCTTGCAAGTTAAGCGCGCAACTTAGGCGCGCAACTTAGGCGCGCAGTTTGGCTGCCATAGCAGCCACGCGGGCACCGTAGGCTTTGGCGGTGTCGAGGTCGCCTTGGGGAATGTCGGCCGCGGGGCTGGTAGGGCCGACTTGGGCCATCACGCCGCTGTTGGAACCAATACGGTTGATGTTGCCGTCATTCATTGCAGGCTGGCCCACCCAGACCATGCCCAATTGCATCGCCAGGGTGATGAAGTACTGCAATGTCGAGAGTTTGTCACCGCTGGGGCTGGCCGAGCAGGTGAAACCGCCCGCGACCTTGTCTTTCCAGGCACCCGACATCCATTTGGCACTGGTGGCGTCGGCAAATTTTTTGAACTGCCAGCTCGCCATGCCCATGTAGGTAGGGCTGCCCATGATGATGGCGTCGGCGGCGTCCAGCGTGGCCCATTGCTCGGGGGTTAGGTTGCCTTCGGCGTCGATGGCGATGGGGCTGGTGCCCGCGCCCTCGGCTACGAACTGCGCCACGCGCTGGGTATGACCATAACCCGAGTGGTACACAACTGCTACTTTTGCCATGAGAATTCTCCTGATAGGCGTTGATGAAAAAATCGAATGCTATAAAATTAATAGCTTTATACGCCCATTTCACGGGCGTCACAGCCATTTTTACCTGCCAAATAGGTGGCCAATAGGTGGCTAAAAATGGATGGCGAAATTACTTGCTGAGTTTAGCGTCCAAGCTCCAGGCGCCCGCGCCCCAGGCGGCCATGCCAAGCAAGCCGCCGACCACGGCCATGTTCTTGAAAAAGTTGATCTGCTGCATCATCATTTGGTCGGCAGGCACGGCCCAAAAGTTGTGGAAAATGAAACTGATGACGAAGGTAAAACCTGCCACGATCAAGGCGGTATAGCGGGTTTTAAAACCCACGATCAAGGCCAAGCCGCCCAAGACTTCGACCGCTATGGCAATGGCGGCGCACAGCTCGGGCAACGGCACGCCTTTAGAGGCGATGTAGCCCACGGTACCGGCAAAGCCCGCAATTTTCGTCAGGCCCGCGGGCAAAAACAGCAAGGCGATCAAGATGCGGCCGACCAGGCTGAGGGGATTTTGAAGTGCGTTCATAGGAGCTTTCAGGTTAGTTGAGAAGGGTTAAGAAAAGATGAATAGCGCAAAATAAAGTAGAAATACGTCAGAAATAAGGGATTCACGTGGCGAGATCAAACACCAAGACTTCAGCGTCTTGGCCATCGCTCAAGCTGAGCAGGCTCTCGCCCACCAGCAAGGCCGCATCGCCACCCACTAGCTTGTGGCCGTTGACTTGCAATGCGCCGCTCACCAGGTGCACATAGGCCTTGTGTGCGGTAGAAAGTTCAAGTTGGGCGCTTTGTGCGCCGTCAAGCAAACCGGCGTAGAGCTGCGCGTTGGCATGCACGGTAACCGAGCCCTGCGCGCCGTCGGGCGAGGCCACCAGGCGCAACACGCCCTGCTTCTCGCTCTGCGCAAAGCTTTTTTGCTCGTAGCCCGGCGCAATGCCCTTGGTGTGGGGCTCGATCCAAATTTGCAAAAAATGCGTCTCTTGGCCTTGCGCGTGGTTGAACTCGCTGTGCATCACGCCGGTGCCTGCGCTCATGCGCTGCACGTCGCCGGGCGGAATGCCCTTGACGTTGCCCATGCTGTCTTTGTGCGCCAAATTGCCTGAGAGAACGTAGGAAATGATTTCCATGTCTTTGTGGCCATGCGTGCCAAAGCCGGTGCCTGCGGCAATGCGGTCTTCGTTAATGACGCGCAGGCTGCCAAAGCCCATGTGCGCCGGGTCGTGGTAGCCCGCAAAAGAAAAGCTGTGAAAGCTCTTGAGCCAGCCGTGGTCGGCATAGCCGCGGTCTTGTGATTTGCGCAGGGTAATCATGCTTCAAACTCCTGGTGCTTGGCTTAGGCGTGCGCGGCTTGGCCAAAGCGAAAACTCGACACCGTGCTGCCCATAAAACCGTCTTCGTGGTAGCAACAAGTCGCGGCATCGTCCTGGGCAGCGCCAACGGCCACCATCAGCGGCATCAGGTGGTCTTCTTGCGGATGGCAGGCGCGCGCGGCGGGCGCTTGGGCCCAGCTGCCCAGGCGTTCCACGCGCTGCTGTGGGCTAGCGGCCACCAGGGTCTCTTGCAGCCAGGCGTCAAAAGCTGCGGAAGGCACCTTAGCGGGCGGGCCTAGAGCGCGCAGGTTGTGGTAGCTCAGGCCGCTGCCAATGATGAGTACACCCTCTTCGCGCAGCGGAGCCAGGGCACGGCCCAGGGCCACATGGCGCAGCGGGTCGTAGCCGTGTTGCATCGAGACCTGCACTACCGGCACATTCGCTTCGGGGAACATCACCGCCAGGGGTACAAAGGTGCCGTGGTCGTAGCCGCGCGCTGCGTCGAGCTGGGTCGGCAAACCCGCCGCTTCGATCAGGCCGCGCACGTGCTGGGCCAGCGCGGGCGCACCCGGTGCTGGGTAGGTGACGCTATAGGTTTGCGGCGGAAAGTTGTAGTAGTCATAGATCATGCCCGGTGCTGCGGCGCAGGACACGCTGAAGCCACGCTCTTCCCAATGGGCGGAGATCATCAGCACCGCCTTGGGTGCGGCGCCCAGTTGGCGCGGAATGTCTTGCAAAGACAGCTCCAGCGCCTGGTGCATGCGACGCATTTCGGGCACATAAGGCCAGGGGCCGCCGCCGTGGGCGATGTAGTAGCTGGGAAGTTTCATGATGTACCTCTTGAGGGATCGAATGTAAGCCTGATTATTGTTCAATACAATTGGTTTTATTTGATGATTTAATTCAAAATTTTTGAATGATTAAAACACCCAACCCAAAACCTACTGCGCGTACCAAGCCGGCTACACCCTTGGTACAGGTGCTCACTCCCGAGGCTTTGGCCATGCTCTGCTCGATTTCCACCGAGGGCAGCTTTGCTAAAGCGGCGCGCGCTCTGGGCTTGGTGCCCAGCGCTTTGACCTACCGCGTGCGCCTGCTCGAAGACGCGCTCGACGTGCTGCTGTTTGACCGCAGCTCGCGCCAAGCTGTGCTCACCCCAGCCGGGCAAGAGCTGGTGAACGAGGGGCAGCGCATCATGCAAGACCTCAATGCCGTGGCCAACCGGGTGCAACGCGTGGCCACTGGCTGGGAACCGCAGCTGAGCATTGCGGTCGACACCATCGTCTCGCCCAGCACCATGCAAGATTTGGTAGAGCAATTCTTTAGCCTGCAAGCGCCCACCCGCATTCGCCTGCGTGACGAGTCCCTGGAGGGCACCTTGGAGTCGCTCACCAGCGGACAGTCCGACCTGGCCATTGGCGTGGTGCCCGATGCCACCATACTGGCTGGCTTGCAAAGCAAGCCACTGGGGCCCTTCGACATGGTGTTTGTGGTGGCGCCACACCACCCCTTGGCCAACGCGCCCGAGCCGCTCAGCGACGCGCTGATCAGCCAACACCGCATCGTGGCCGTGGCCGACTCGGTGCAGCGCGGGCGCGGCATCAGCCTAGGTGTGCTCGGTGGGCAGGAAGTGTTTACCGTGGCCAGTATGGGTGCCAAGCTCGAAGCCCAGTTGCGCGGCCTGGGCTGCGGCTCGGTGCCCGAATCGATGGCTCGGCCCTACATTGAAAGCGGGCGCCTGGTGGTCAAGGCCATCAAGCGCCCACGCGGCAATCCACGCGTGGCCTACGCTTGGCGCTCAGTGCCACAGAGCCCTGGGCTCAAGGGCCAAGGCCGGGCCTTGGCCTGGTGGCTGCAGGCCTTAGAAAGTCCGGCCACGCGGCGCGCTTTGTTGGAACAGCGTTAACCCCTTGGTAGCAGATACCGGCCAAGGTGTACATTAATTCCATGACCAAAAATTCACCCGCTCTCCTCCGCAAAAAAAATCAGCACTTCGCCATCGTCGGCGCTGGCATGGCAGGCATCACGGCGGCACGCACACTGGTACAGGCGGGCCACCGGGTTACGGTGTTCGAAAAAAGCAGCAGCGTCGGCGGGCGCATGGCCTCATGCAGCACCGTATTTGGCAGCTTTGACCACGGCGCGCAGTACTTCACGGTGCGCGATGAACGCTTTGCCACCGCCCTGCGCTACGCACAGGCGCTGTCGCCCGAGGTCTGCCGCCCCTGGAGCGCCAATGCCGTGCGCGTACTCGACGCCGGTGGCCGCACCGCTGCAGCGGCACTGCCCGCGCTCGAACCCCATTGGGTGGCACAGCCGGGCATGGACGGCCTACTCAAGCTCTGGGCCCAGCCCCTTACGGCACTGCATTTGCAAACCCAGGTCACAGGCCTGCAACGCAAGCCCGCTACGGGTGGCTGGTCGCTCACTGCCACCAACGCGCAGGGCAAGAGCAGCAGCTACAGCGGCTTTGACGCCGTGCTCTTGGCCCTGCCCGCAGCCCCAGCCCAAGCGCTGCTGCAAGCCGTTGCCAAGCCCCTGGCCAACAGCCTAGACGCCGTGCAGGTTGCGCCCTGCTGGGCCTTGATGCTGGCCTTCCCACAGGCCAGCCAGCCCGGCCTGACCACCCTGGGCCCGCAATGGAACGCGGCGCGCAGCACCCACCACCGTTTGGCTTGGCTGGCCCGCGAGTCGTCTAAGCCGCAGCGCGAGTCGATCGAGCGCTGGACGGTGCAAGCCAGCGCCGCCTGGAGCCGCGAGCATGTGGCCGACGCACCCGAGCGGGTTGCTGCCAAACTGCGCAAAGCCTTTGCCGAGGTGACCGGCATTCGCGCCGAACCGGCCCATGCGCAAGCCCATTTGTGGCAATACGCGCAAACCGAAAAACCGCTGGGCCGCAGCCATGTGTGGGACGCCAAACTGGGCCTGGGCCTGTGTGGCGACTGGTGCGTGGGCCACCGGGTCGAAAACGCCTTTGTCAGCGGCCTGGAGTTGGCGCTGGCCTTGGCCTGAGCCATGTGCCACATTTGAGTGAAACTGCCGCTGCTGCGCTGCCAGGCGACGAGGCAGGCCGGGCGGGCGCTGGGCTCGATGGCCTCTCTGGCAGCTACCTAGGCCGTTTTGCACCCTCGCCCACCGGCCCCCTGCATGCGGGCTCCTTGGTAGCCGCCCTGGGCAGTTGGCTCGATGCCCGCGCCCACGGCGGGCAATGGTTGGTGCGCATCGAAGACATCGACGGCCCGCGCTGCCTGCCCGGCATGGACGCCACCATCTTGGCCCAGCTCGCGGCCTGCGGCTTGCACAGCGACACAGCGCCGCTATACCAATCCAGCCGCAGTGCGGCCTACCGCAGCGCTTTAGACGCGTTAATCGCCACAGACCACGCCTACCCCTGCGCTTGCTCACGAAGCGACGTAGAGCAGGCCCTAAAAGCCCTGGGAAGACCCACCGCACGCCATGCCGAGCAGGTCTACCCCGGCACTTGCCGCCATGGCCTGCAGGGCCGACCGGCCCGGGCCTGGCGCTTGCGTGCTGAGGGGCTGGTGCGCTGGAGCGACCGCCGCCTGGGCCCGCAAAGCCAAGACCTGGCGCACCGCGTGGGCGACTTTGTGCTGCTGCGCGCCGACGGCCTGTGGGCCTACCAACTGGCGGTGGTGGTTGACGACGCGGCCCAAGCCGTGAGCCATGTGGTGCGCGGCCAAGACTTGGCCGACAACACCGCTCGGCAAATCGCCCTGCAGCGCGCGCTGGCCCTTGCTACACCGAAGTACCTGCACCTGCCCTTGGTACTGGCCGCCGACGGACACAAACTGTCGAAGCAAAATGGCGCGATGACGCTGGACTTGGCGCAGCCCCTCGTTGCACTGCACCAAGCGGCCCAAGTGCTGGGATT
>CANFOR010000036.1 GCA_947448675.1 Betaproteobacteria bacterium | reverse complement strand
TTGGCGCACAACATCAACCTCTACGCCTACCACCTGCCGCTAGACGCGCACCCCACCCTGGGCAACAACGCGCAGCTGGCCCATGTGCTGGGCTTTAAGGAGCCCGAACAGGGCTGGACGCGCTTTGGCGAAAACAACTTGGGCTTTATGGGTGAGCTGCCTTTTGCGAGCGCGCAAACGCTGGCGCAGCATGTGGAAAAAACTCTTAAAAGGCCGGTAACGCCCGTATTTACTGCGCAGACAGCTATTAAAAACATAGCGTGGTGCACCGGCGGCGCACAAAGCTATTTTGAAGACGCTATTGCCGCCGGGGCCGACGCCTTTATCACTGGCGAAATCTCCGAGCCACAAGCCCACTACGCCCGCGAGATGGGCGTGGCCTACCTGGCCTGCGGCCACCACGCCACCGAGCGCTACGGCGCGCAAGCCGTGGCGGGGCATGTGGCGCAAGAGTTGGGGTTGGTGCATACGTTTATTGATATTGACAACCCGGCTTGAGCCATCTGCCTTCATTGGTACCGCAGCCATGGCAGAAAAGTCGTGCCTACCAGTTTTGCCTACCGATCGTGCCTACCATTTGCCCCACATGATGCCCCCATGCCACAAGCCATGAACAAACCTATTGCCATCACCATGGGCGACGCTGCCGGCATTGGCCCGGAGACGGTTGCCAAGGCCTTTCGTGACGCGCCGCAAGCCACGCAGGGCTGCTTTGTGGTGGGTGACGTGGCCTGCATGCAGCGGGCCAATGCGGCCATCGCGCAAACCGGGGCTGCGGGCTGGCCCGTGCAGCGCATTGCCCAGCCGCAAGAAGTGTTTGCGCTGCCTACTGGTTGCCTACCTGTGCTACAAATTTCAGAGCTGCTTACGCATATTCCATGCGGCTTGGTGAGCGCTTTGGCAGGTAAATGCGGGGCCGAATATGTGCAATGGGCGGCGCGTGCGGCCTTGCGCGGTGAGCTGGCTGCCATAGTGACTGCGCCTCTGCACAAGGAGGCCTTGGCTGCTGCCGGTGTGCCCTACCCCGGCCACACCGAGTTGCTGCAGGCCGAGGCCGCCACAGCCATGGGCGTGACCGTGCAGGAGATGCCGGTGCGCATGATGCTGGCCAACGACGAACTGCGCACGGTGCTGGTGAGCATCCATGTCTCGCTGCGTGAAGCGCTGGGCGCTGTGACCTTGCCGCAGGTGCTGCAGAGCCTGCAGATCACCCACCAAGCCTTGCAAGCGCAGCTGGGCCGCGCGCCGCGCATTGGCGTGGCGGGGCTCAACCCGCACGCAGGCGAGGGCGGCTTGTTTGGCCGAGAAGAAATAGAGGTGATTGCACCTGCCATTGCGGCGGCACGGGCCCAGGGCATTGACGCCCAGGGCCCCTATGCGCCCGACACGGTGTTTATGCGGGCCAGGCACACGCAGGCCAAACGCGGCGAGTTTGATGTGGTGCTGGCCATGTACCACGACCAGGGTTTGATCCCGGTGAAATACCTAGGGGTAGAGCAGGGCGTGAACGTCACCTTGGGCCTGTACGGGCCGCATGGGCCCTTGGTGCGCACCAGTCCCGACCACGGCACGGCGTTTGATATTGCAGGAACAGGAAGGGCCGACGCCTCCAGTCTGCTAGCGGCCATTCGCATGGCGCGCCAACGGGTGGAAGGGTCGGCCCATTTGGCCTAAGCGTGACTTATTTCTTCAGGCTGTCGCGGATTTCACGCAGCAAGACCACGTCTTCAGGTGTAGCGGCAGGTGCGGGAGCGGGCTCGGCCTTCTTCATTTTGTTGACTTGCTTGACCATCATGAAGATGATGAAAGCCAAAATCGCAAAGTTCACCGCAACGGTGATGAAGTTGCCATAAGCGAACACGGGTACGCCAGCTTTCTTCAGGTCGGCCAGTGCCATGGCGGTACCGGCGGGCACTTTGCCCAAGACGACAAACATACTGCTGAAGTCGAGGTTGCCAAAAATGGCGCCGACGATTGGCATGATCAGATCGTTCACAGCGGAGTCGACAATCTTGCCGAAAGCGCCCCCGATGATCACGCCGACAGCCAAGTCGATCACGTTGCCTTTAACGGCAAACTCTTTAAATTCTTGCATCATGCCCATCGAAATTCTCCTGTGGTGTTTAAGAAGTTCGTAGTATCTGCGAGATTGCTAGCAAGTCAAGACTTTGCTTCGGTCTTTGATTTGCCGCGCATGGGCTGGAATTTGCCTGCGCTGCTCAGCTACAATCGCGGGTTAGCCCTAGGTTTCGAGTAATTTGAGGATTCTCATGAGTGACACCCCCTCTGACAACAGCAAACGGACATGGTTGATTACCTCCGGTTGCGCTGGCGCCCTTGGCGTTGGCTTTACCGCAGTGCCCTTTGTCAGCACCTTTAGCCCATCTGAAAAAGCCAAGGCTGCAGGCGCAGCCGTGGAAGCCGATATTTCCGCCATCAAGCCAGGCGAAAAAATGACGGTCGAATGGCGCGGCAAGCCTGTGTGGATCGTGCGCCGCACGCCAGAGCAGGTGGCCGAGCTGGCCAAGCAAGACGCGCTGCTGGCCGACCCGAAATCCGAGCGCAAACCTAGCGAGTTAACGCCTGTGTATGCGCGCAACGAAGGCCGCTCGATCAAGTCGGAATTTTTGGTGGTGGTCGGCATTTGTACGCACTTGGGCTGTTCGCCCAGCGACAAGTTCCAAGCGGGCCCGCAGGCCTCGTTGCCCGATAACTGGGCGGGTGGCTTCTTGTGTCCCTGCCACGGCTCGACCTTTGACTTGGCTGGCCGTGTCTACAAAAACAAGCCCGCGCCCGACAACTTAGAGGTGCCTCCGCACACCTATTTGTCAGACACCCGTTTGCTGATTGGCGAGGACAAGAAAGCGTAACCATGGCTGAATTCAAAGAAATCTCTCCCAACGCATCGGCTGTTGACAAGCTCAGCAACTGGATGGAAAACCGCTTCCCTACGGCTTTTGACGCCTACCGGGTGCACATGGCCGAGTACTACGCGCCTAAGAACTTCAACTTCTGGTACGTGTTTGGCTCACTGGCGCTGTTGGTGCTGGTGATCCAAATCGTCACCGGCATCTTTTTGGTGATGCATTACAAACCCGACGCGGCCAAGGCCTTTGAGTCGGTGGAATACATCATGCGCGACGTGCCCTGGGGCTGGTTGATTCGCTACATGCACTCTACCGGCGCATCGGCGTTTTTCATCGTGGTCTACATGCACATGTTCCGCGGTCTGATGTATGGCAGCTATCGCAAACCGCGTGAGTTGGTCTGGATTTTTGGCTGCGCCATTTTCTTGTGCTTGATGGCCGAGGCCTTTATGGGCTACTTGCTGCCTTGGGGCCAAATGAGCTACTGGGGCGCGCAAGTGATCGTTAACTTGTTTGCAGCGATTCCTTTCGTTGGCCCCGATTTGGCGCTGTTGATTCGCGGCGACTACGTGGTGTCGGACGCCACGCTGAACCGCTTCTTTAGCTTCCACGTGATTGCCGTGCCCCTGGTGCTGCTGGGCTTGGTAGCGGCGCATTTATTGGCCCTGCACGACGTAGGCTCCAATAACCCTGACGGCGTAGAAATTAAGGGCCCCAAAGCGCCCAAAGATGCCAAAGGCAAGCCATTGGACGGCGTGCCTTTCCACCCCTACTACACCGTGCATGACATTTATGCGGTGAGCGTATTTTTGATGGTCTTCACCGCGGTGATCTTCTTCGCTCCAGAGGCCAGCGGCTACTTCTTGGAGTACAACAACTTCATTCCAGCCGACCCGTTCAAAACACCGCTGCACATTGCGCCCGTTTGGTACTTCACGCCTTACTACTCGATGTTGCGTGCTACGAATGATGTGCTGGTCAACGTGCTCTGTGCCATTGTGGCGGCGGGTGCCATTGGTGCGATGGTCAAAGTGCGCATGGGCACGATTGCGAAAGCGGCCTTGCTGGTGGCGGCTGCGGTCGCCATCTTCTTGCTCAAACACTTTGACGCTAAATTTTGGGGCGTCGTGGTGATGGGCGGCGCAGTCATGATTCTGTTTGCGTTGCCATGGTTAGACTATAGCCCGGTTAAATCGATTCGCTACCGTCCGAGCTGGCACAAATATGTGTATGCGGTGTTCGTGGTTTTCTTTGTGGTCTTGGGCTACCTGGGCATACAGCCGCCCTCCGACATGGGCACCATCGTGGCCCAAATTGGCACCCTGTATTACTTTGGCTTCTTCTTGCTGATGCCTTGGTGGAGCCGTTTGGGTACGCCCAAGCCGGTGCCCGATCGCGTAACTTTCAACGCGCATTAAGCTGGAGACTGCACACATGAAAAAAATCTTACTGGCCATCGCAGCCACTCTGACCCTGGTTTTGTCTGCTACTACGGCTTTGGCCTCAGAAGGCGGCATTGCATGGGATAAGGCGCCCTACAAAAACAATGACATGCCTGCGCTGCAAAACGGCGCTAAATTGTTTGTCAATTACTGCATGAACTGCCACTCGGCAGCCTATATGCGCTACAACCGCTTGCAAGACCTGGGCTTGACTGAGCAGCAGATCAAAGACAACCTGCTGTTCACCACACAAAAGGTGGGCGAGACCATGAAGGCGGCGATTGACCCTAAGCAGGCTAAAGAATGGTTTGGTGGCAACCCGCCCGACCTGACCGTGATTGCACGTTCGCGTTCCGGCGCAGGCGGCTCGGGTGCAGACTACCTGTACACCTATTTGCGAACCTATTACCGCGATGCCAGCAAAGCTACGGGGTGGAACAACTTGGCTTACCCCAACGTAGCCATGCCTCACGTCTTGTGGGAGTTGCAAGGCGAGCGCCGCCCCTTGTTTGAAGAAAAAGAAGAGCATGGCCATGAAGTCAAAGTCTTCAAAGGTTGGGAGCAAGTCACACTTGGCAGCATGACCCCCTTGCAGTACGACACTGCCGTGGCTGACTTGGTTGGCTACCTGCAGTGGATGGGTGAGCCCGCTCAGGGCACCCGCGTGCGCGTGGGTGTGTGGGTCTTGTTGTTCTTGGGCATCTTCACTCTGATTGCATGGCGCTTGAATGCATCTTTCTGGCGCGACGTAAAGTAAGCCCATCGATTTGTAGCTAGTGCCGCATTTTCCGGCCGCAGAACTTGCGGCCTTTGTGTTTTTTTAGGAGTCTGCCATCATGATGGTGCTGTATTCAGGAACGACGTGTCCGTTCTCCCACCGCTGCCGTTTTGTTCTGTTTGAGAAGGGCATGGACTTCGAAATCCGCGATGTAGACCTCTACAACAAGCCCGAAGACATCAATGTCATGAACCCCTATGGCCAAGTGCCCATCTTGGTGGAACGTGATTTGATTTTGTATGAGTCCAACATCATCAATGAATACATTGATGAGCGTTTTCCACATCCACAGCTCATGCCCGGCGACCCAGTCGACCGTGCCCGCGTGCGCTTGTTCTTGCTTAATTTTGAGAAAGAACTGTTTGTGCACGTGTCCACACTTGAATCGCGCGCTAGCAAAGCCAATGACAAACTCTTGGAAAAAGCCCGCGCCCATATTCGCGATCGCTTGACACAACTGGCACCGGTATTTTTGAAGAACAAATACCTGCTCGGCGAAAACTTTTCTATGCTCGACGTGGCCATTGCGCCTTTGCTATGGCGCTTGGATTACTACGGCATTGACTTGTCGAAAAACGCCGCGCCTTTGCTCAAGTACGCGGAGCGCATTTTTTCGCGCCCAGCCTACATTGAAGCTTTGACGCCGTCTGAAAAGGTCATGCGCAAGTAAGCGTTTGCCTAGAGACTGGCCTATGATCAATGCTCTGGAATCGACCTCGACGCGTCCATATCTGATACGGGCGCTGTACGAATGGTGCACCGATAACGGCTACACGCCCTATATCGCCGCCTATGTGGACGCCAGCGTACAAGTGCCCCATGAGTATGTGAAGAACGATGAAATCGTGTTGAACATCAGCATGGACGCCACCAGTTCGCTGAAACTTGGGAACGATTTCATTGAGTTCAAAGCGCGTTTTGCAGGCAAGGCCCGTGAGATCATGGTGCCGATTGCACGAGTTATCGCGATTTACGCCCGTGAAAATGGCCAAGGCATGGCCTTCCCTACACCCGCACCGCACAACCGTACGGGGCAGGTCAGCGAGGCTGCGGCAGAGCCGAATGATGGTGCCCGCATAGCAGATGCTGAACCTGCCAAAGTTGTGGCCTTGCAATCGGTCAGTAAAACTGAGAGCAAGCCAAGTGATAATCCCAAACCGCCGAGCGGGCCCCGTCCCGCTCTCAAGCGCGTCAAGTAAAATTCATCCCGTGCCGATTTAGCTCAGTTGGTAGAGCAACCGCCTTGTAAGCGGTAGGTCGTCAGTTCGATTCCGACAATCGGCACCATTTTTTCTTATGTAAATCAACAATTTGCCGTCACATGCGGTAATTTGCAATCACCTGGCATCATCGGTTTTTTGCAAAATTTGGCCCAAAAGAACTCAGCGTTCAATTGCGCCGGATGCAGAAAGCTACTGTAATCTCCATTTTTTGGAGGTGCGGCTAGCCGACCCGCATACAGTGCGCTTGTTTTCATAGGCTTTGCATACCCCCTCATCGCAGGGTTAACACCATTCAGCGCGCCACCGCAACACGCACAAATATATGCGTGCCCATGCCTTTGCGCACAGGGGAATGTTGTGTCTCTAGAACAAAAGCAGCTTGCAGAAATCGTGACGCTCGATGCCGCCGAACTAGCCGTAATTTTAAAGATGGCCCGTGGGTCACTTCTGAATATTTTTATCGTCAGTCAGATCGACTTCCTCCTGCACTGCGCGTCGCTCGCAAGCCGATTTGGTTGGCATCTGTCGTAAAAAAGTGGCTTCATGGGCAAATATCAGAACACTATGCATTTATAAAGCAGCCCCGCGGTAAGCCGACCAAGCGGAGTGAATTTGAAAGGGTAGCCATGAGAAGTACGTTGCTCAAAAGAGCGCCAACTCAAGGCCCGACAGAAATTGAAATTCGATTCGAGTGAAGCTCAGCAAGGGAAGTAGCCCAGACGAAAGAAATTTACTCCGTGTCCACTGAGTTGAGCAATGAGTGCGCGCGATGACGTTCGTTGTACTTTTTTGTCGCGTGCGAAAGGATGGCTACGCAGACTGTGATGGCCAGCATGATGGGCTGCCAAGCGGGCATGCTCGTGAGAAATTGAAATTGAAGTTGACCCCATTTCACGGGCTCCTTCAGTAAGAACAATAAGATGTCCGTGAAATGGGGTCAACTCCAACTTCAATTCCGACAATCGGCACCACTCTCTGCAGGCTTGCATTTTTTTTCAAATAAGGCATAGTTTGGCTCGTTTGTGTTCTTCAATGCGACAAAATCGAAGGAGTCTTTATGATTATTTCGCTTGTCAATCGGTCGAACTTGCTGAGCCATGCAGAAGTCTTGCCAGCCATTCGCGCGATCAATCGCCAGATTAAAGAAGATTTTGATCCTTACTGGAGTTTGTCCGCCACATTGCGCCTAGAGGGCGCAGTGGGTGCGCAAGCAGACAAAGCTTCATTGGCCGACATGCGCGGCGACGCCGTGATTTACTTGGCCGACAAAGCCGATGTGACTGAAGCCTTGGGCTACCACGAAGCCAATTTTCGCGGCATTCCATACGGCTTTGTTTTCTTAGAATTGTGCAAGCAGCTCAAAGAAAGTTGGACGGTGACTTTGTCGCACGAAACTTTGGAATTGCTGGGCGACGCACAGGGCAACTTGTTGGTGCAAGGCCCGCACCCCACAACGCCGACTAAAACGGTATTCCATTGGTTTGAAATGTGTGATGCGGTGCAGTCACAGACCTACACGATCGATGGTATCGAAGTGTCGAACTTTGTTTTGCCTTTGTACTTTACGCCCGATGAACAAGAAGGTGGGCGCAACGACTTTTTGGGTGCTTTGCACAAAGGCAAAAGTTTGGCATCGTTTGGCGTGAGCCCAGGCTCATACATTGGCTTTTATGACCCAGACACGCAGCAACACACCACGTACAACGCGGCGGAGGATAAAAAAGCAAGCCGTCGTGTAGAGCTCAAAGCCAGCAAGCGCGTGGGCAGAGGCTACACACGCAAAGCCAGCCTGGCTAAAGCAATGGCGGCTACAAAAGCCGACCCGGTGCGTTCTAAGGCACTACGCAAAGCGCAATCGGCCCCCAATGCAGACCCCATACAACATGTGGTGGTGCTCATGCTGGAAAACCGGTCTTTCGACCATTTGCTGGGCGACGCCACCAAAATTTACCCGCATTTGGAAGGCATTCCCCAAACGGGAGAGAAATTCAGCAATCGCTCGGCTAGGGGAAATTTGTACAAGCAAAGCGCAAATGCCGCTGCGAGCGTGGGCAAAGACCTGCCGCACGAGCATGTGAATGTGTTGCAGCAAATGGGTCAAAGCAACGGTACTGCTATGGGCGGCTTTGTCGACGAATACATCAAGGCCGCTGCTTTGGATGAAAGCAAAGCCGCAGACTGCGAGCAAATCCAACAGGTCATGGCCTACTTCCCAATGGGTGCGCAAGCGCAAGACGATAGTCTGCCTGCGCTGCACAGTTTGGCACGCAACTTTTTGCTTTGCGATCACTGGTTTTCATCGATGCCAGGGCCAACTTGGCAGAACCGTTTTTTTGTACACAGCGGCACCTGCAATGGGCATGTTTTGATGCCCTCGCGCCAGCACCCCGAAGACCTCAAGCTGTATGACCAAGACACGGTTTATGACAGGCTCAGCGCTGCCAATAAAACCTGGCGCATCTACCACGATGGTATGCCGCAAAGCATTGTGATGTCCCACATGTGGCTTAAATATGGCATCAGCTTACTGACTGACAGCTATGCCGCTATGGCCGACTTTTTTACCGATGCAAAAGGCAAGCCCGAGCAGTTTCCAGAATATGTGTTCATCGAACCTTGCTATTTTGGTGAGCAAGAAAACGACCAGCACCCACCCTCCGACATCGGCAAGGGTGACAAATTGATTGCTGATGTGTACAACGCATTGCGCAGCAATCCGGCGCTCTGGGAGTCCACGCTGCTCATCGTGACTTACGACGAACACGGTGGTTTTTTTGACCACGTTCCACCACCTGCAACAATAGCGCCAGATGGCAAAGTGGCCGAATACGATTTTGCCCGTTTGGGTGTACGCGTGCCCACCATTTTGGTTTCACCCTGGGTTGAAAAAAGTGTTTGTAGTACCGTGTTTGATCACACCAGTATTTTGCGTTACGTGTGTGAGAAATGGAGCCTGCCCAGTTTGAGTCGGCGCATGGACGAGAGCGCGGGCACGCGGCGTTGCAACAGCTTTGCAAATGCATTGAAAAAGCTACAAACCCCACGCGCTGACACCCCATTGCGGATTGCCAACCGTGCCATGGAGCCGGTACCGCGTGCACGCAAGCTTGCGGCCTCGCCGCCGATCGACGGATCGCACGAGGCTTTGCTGTGCTTCCTTGCCAGCTTGCCCGATGCCAAGGCCGCCAAGACGGTGAAGGGCATGAAGCTGGGGAAAACCAAGCCTGCTGTCAAGCAAAAATCGGTTCAGCAACTTGGAGACGCGCAGCTGTTAGAACGCGCGGAACAACGCTTTGCGCAGCTCATGGACACAAGGTAAAACGGCTGCAAGCCAATAAAGTAGAGCGTTTGAAGCTATTATTTTTATAGCTATTAAGGTGTAGCAGAGGCGGTTTATAAGCCATGCTGAGTGCGTTGCTGCTAGACCCCAGCTTGCCCTTTTTGCCAGCTTGTGGAAGACGGAACAAGTTCTCGTTTGCCAAGAAAAACTGCGATGCTTTACAAAAATGCGCTAAGAATGGCTGCTGTTCAATTGAACCTTGATGCGAATTGAGGTAACCTCGCATCCCCGCGCTTGCAATGCGGCTTGGATCAAGGGCAGAAGTTGCCTTAGCTTGGCTGCTGCTGCATTACCCTTGACCAACAGGCACCAAGCTTTGCCGTCAATAGGACCCGCTTGTATGGCAGGGCGTAGCAAAATAGGGATTAACGATTCAACCGCTTTAAGCCGCTGCGCAGACTCTGCCGTGAGTTGCACCAAGTGCGCCAATGTGGTCGACTGCTGTGCCGCTTGGGCCAGCGTGACGGCTTGGGTGGGGCGGTGCATGGGCTGTATGTATTGGAGCAAATGAAGTGCATTTGATTATCACGGATGCTTGGTTGGCAAAAAGCCGCGCTATCCATTTAAGCGGTACACGCTTGGTTCTCTCGAGCTTGTTGGCCTCGCTGGTGCTCATGACCGTTGCGGCTTTGATGTACCACTGGATTTTCCTCAAAGGCGCACGCGAGGGCTGGCCCGTGGTCGGCACCTTGGTTAAGCTCGTTGTAAAAGACGAGTTCGACCAGCGTGACCGCTTCATGCGAGAAAACCTCGATGCCATGGCCAAAAAAGTCGGCGAAATGCAAGCCAAGATGGTGCAGCTTGAATCTTTGGGCGAACGCGTGTCGGGTCTGGCAGGGGTCAATCCGAACGAAATAAAGACCGTACCAGGCCGTGGTGGCGCTCTGATCTCGGGCCATAGCTTGAGCATGGAGGAACTGCAGGCAACACTTACGGATTTGGATCACCTTACCGACCAGCGCGTCGACTTGATGACCGTTATGGAGTCGCGTCTGTTTGACCAGCGCATTAAAAAGCTCATGGTGCCCACGCAGCAACCCGTGGCGGGTGCCCACCTTGGTTCGTTTTTTGGTTGGCGCATAGACCCATTTACGGGGCGCTCTGCCTTGCATACCGGGCTGGACTTCCAGGCCGACCCTAGTACGCCCATCGTGGCCGCTGCGGGCGGTGTGGTGGTGACCCAGGAGTTTCATCCCGCCTATGGCAACATGGTCGAAATTGACCATGGCAACGACCTGATTACCCGCTACGCCCATGCCTCGCACGTGTTTGTGAAAAAAGGCGATTTGATTCGCCGTGGTCAAAAAATTGCCGAAGTCGGCACCACTGGCCGTTCTACCGGGCCCCACCTGCACTTTGAAGTCTTGGTAGACGGCGTCCCGCAAGATCCGCAAAAATTCTTGTCCGCTGGACAGAGCCTGCCAAGGGCCGTGGCGCAGCTTGGCAAACCGCGTAAAGCGGTAGACACAACACCACGCTAAAATCAGTGTTTGTGGTGCGGCTTGCAATTATGGGCAGCACCCGCACCTGAATCCCATCTATTGAGGACTTTTGCTTGCACTGAGCGCCACCGAAGGCAACCAGCGCGGCTTCGCATCCATGGCCACCAATCTCCTGACAAAAATCTTTGGCAGTCGCAACGACCGCCTGCTTAAAACATACCGGAAGACGGTGGAACGTATCAATGCGTTAGAGCCGCAATTTGAGAAGCTCGACGACGCTGCATTGCAAGCCAAAACGCCGGAGTTCAAAGAGCGCTTCGCCAATGGTGAGGCATTGGATGCGCTCTTGCCAGAAGCCTTTGCCGCCGTGCGCGAAGCTTCCAAGCGTGTGATGAAAATGCGCCACTTTGATGTGCAGCTGCAAGGCGGTATGTCGCTGCACAACGGCAAAATTTCTGAAATGCGCACGGGTGAGGGCAAAACCTTGACCGCCACGCTGCCAGTGTATTTGAATGCACTTACCGGTAAAGGCGTGCACGTCGTCACCGTGAATGACTACTTGGCCAATCGCGACGCACAGTGGATGGGGCGCTTGTACGGCTTCTTAGGCCTGTCGGTGGGCGTCAACCTGCCCAATATGCCGCGTGAAGAGAAGCAAGCGGCTTATCGCGCCGACATCACATACGGCACCAACAACGAGTTTGGTTTTGACTATCTGCGCGACAATATGGTCTATGAGATGGCCGACCGCGTACAGCGCGGCCTGAACTACGCCATCGTTGACGAGGTGGACTCGATTTTGATCGACGAGGCACGCACGCCCCTCATCATCAGCGGCCAAGCCGAAGACCACACCGACATGTACATCGCCATCAACAAGGTGGTGCCACAGTTGAACCGCCAAGAAGGCGAAGCCGATCCGCGCACCGGCGAGGGCGTTACCAAGCCGGGCGACTTTACCGTTGATGAAAAAACCCACCAGGTTTTCATGACCGAGCAGGGCCATGAAAACGCCGAACGTATTTTGTATGGCCTGGGCCTCATTCCCGAAGGGGCCACGCTCTATGATCCGGCCAACATCAGCCTCATGCACCACCTGAACGCAGCCCTGCGTGCCAACAACTTGTACCACCGCGACCAGCACTATGTCGTGCAAGACGGTGAGATCGTCATCGTCGACGAGTTCACAGGCCGCTTGATGACGGGCCGCCGTTGGAGCGAAGGCCTGCACCAGGCCGTTGAAGCCAAAGAAGGCGTGCAGATCCAGGCAGAGAACCAAACCCTGGCGTCGATCACATTTCAGAATTACTTTCGCCTCTATGGCAAGCTCGCTGGCATGACCGGCACGGCCGATACCGAAGCCTATGAGTTCCAAGAAATTTATGGCTTGGAAACGGTAGTCATCCCCCCCAACCGGCCCAGCAGCCGCGATGACCAACTCGACCGCGTCTACAAAACCTCGCGTGAGCGCTACGAGGCGGCCATCAAAGATATTCGTGAATGTTTTGAGCGTGGCCAGCCGGTGCTGGTGGGCACCACGTCGATAGAGAACTCTGAACTCATCTCGGAGCTGCTAACCAAAGAAAAACTGCCGCACCAGGTGTTGAACGCCAAACAGCACGCCCGTGAGGCCGACATCGTCGCCCAGGCCGGCCACTCGCACGCCATCACCATTGCCACCAATATGGCCGGCCGTGGTACCGACATCGTGCTGGGCGGCAACGTAGAAAAAGCCATCCACGAGGTGGAGAGCAACGCCGCCTTAGACGCTGCCAGCAAGCAGTCGCAGATCGAGGCTTTGCGCGTTCAGTGGAGCAAAGACCACGAAGCCGTTAAAGCCTTGGGTGGCTTGCGCATTATTGCTACTGAGCGGCATGAGTCGCGCCGCATCGACAACCAATTGCGTGGTCGTTCGGGCCGCCAGGGCGACCCCGGTTCTTCGCGTTTTTATCTGAGCCTGGACGACCCGTTGATGCGTATTTTTGCCGGTGACCGCGTGAAAAACATCATGGAGCGCCTGAAGATGCCCGATGGCGAAGCCATTGAAGCGGGCATTGTTTCGCGCAGTATCGAGTCGGCCCAGCGCAAGGTGGAAGCGCGCAACTTCGATGTGCGCAAACAATTGCTCGAATACGACGACGTGTCGAACGACCAGCGCAAAGTGATTTACCAACAGCGCAACGACATTCTCGATGCGCAAGATTTGACAGCGCAAATTGCTTCTTTACGCGAAGGCTGCTTTACCGACTTGACCCGCCAGTATGTGCCGGTGGAAACGGTGGAGGAGCAGTGGGACATCCCTGCGCTAGAGAGGGTATTGCAGGATGATTGGCAGATGGAGTTGCCCTTGCAAGCGAGCATTCACAATGCCAGCGCCATCAGCGACGAAGAGATCGTCGAGAAGGTCATCACCACGGCCAATGCCGCATTTGCCAGCAAGGTCGAGCAAGTCGGTGGCGAGAACTTCACCCAGTTTGAGCGCATTGTCTTATTGCAAAGCATCGACACCCATTGGCGCGAGCACCTGAGTTCGCTCGACTATCTGCGCCAGGGCATTCACCTGCGCGGCTACGCGCAAAAGCAACCCAAGCAAGAATACAAACGCGAAGCTTTTGAGCTCTTTGGTCAGTTGCTGGACTCGGTGAAAAACGAAGTGACCAAGACCTTGATGACGGTCAAAATCCAATCCAACGAGCAACTAGAACAAGTCGCTGAAGAGATGGAAATCCGCGCCGAGTCGATCGCCAACGTCACCTACTCGGCACCTACCGAAACGGGCGAAGTGCAGACCACGGTAGACGAACAAACCCTCAAGCGCCAGGGCACCCAAGCCAGCGCGCAGGCCAACGGTATGCGCGTGGGTCGCAACGACCCTTGCCCCTGTGGCAGTGGGAAAAAATTCAAGCTCTGCCACGGCAAGTTAGCCTGAGCCGTTACCTAAGCTAAGCCTACTTCAAGTCCACTTCAAGTTCATTTCAAGCCCATCTAGGAGGCCGCAATGCCCGTCCATCGTCCTGCACCACTGGCCGCCCATTTATTTCCAGTGCCAGGTGTGCGCATTGGCATTACCGAAGCGGGGATTCGCAAGGCGAGCCGCAAAGACTTGAGCGTGGTTTTAATTGACGAAGGCGCATCGGTTTCGGGCGTGTTTACGCAAAACCGGTTTTGCGCCGCGCCGGTGCAAATTTGCCGCGAGCATTTGCGCCTGGGCCGGGGTATTCGCGCCATGCTCATCAACACCGGCAATGCCAATGCCGGCACCGGCGACGAAGGCTTGCAGCGTGCGCGCAGCACCTGCAAGGCGCTGGCGGGCCAGCTGGGCATCGCGCCTGAGCAAGTGCTGCCCTTTTCTACTGGCGTCATCATGGAACCACTGCCGCACCAGCGCATCGAGGCTGGTTTGCCCGTAGCCCTGGCCGACGCCAAGGCCGACAACTGGCTGAACGCAGCGCAGGCCATCATGACCACCGACACCGTGCCCAAGGCTTTCAGCCGCCGCGTGCACATTGGTGGTGCGCCGGTCACCATCACCGGCATCAGCAAAGGCGCTGGCATGATCCGCCCCAACATGGCCACCATGCTGGGCTTTATCGCGACTGACGCCTGCGTGGCCCAAGCGCTGATGCCGCCCTTGGCGCACGAACTGGCCGAGGCTTCGTTCAACCGCATCACGGTCGATGGCGACACCTCCACCAACGACTCGTTTGTGTTGATCGCTAGCAACCAAGCCGCCCATGCCCCCATCACCTCGCTGGACAGTGAAGACGCGCTAACCCTGCGCGCGGCACTGCGCGAGATTGCCCAGCTGCTGGCCCAAGCGATTGTGCGCGACGGCGAGGGTGCTACTAAATTTATAGCTGTAAACGTAAGCGGGGGGCGCACTAGCGAGGAATGCCGCAAGGTTTGTTACGCTATTGCGCACTCGCCCTTGGTTAAAACCGCGTTCTTCGCCAGCGACCCGAATCTGGGCCGCATTTTGGCGGCAGTCGGTTATGCAGGCATAGACGATTTAGACAGCCGCCGCATTGAACTGCACCTAGACGACGTGCACGTGGCCACCCGCGGTGGCCGTAACCCCAGCTACCGCGAAGAAGACGGCGCGCGGGTGATGCAGCAAAGCGAGATCACCATACGCGTCGGCTTGGGCCGGGGCGAGGCCAGCGACACCGTATGGACCTGCGATCTCAGCTATGACTACGTGAAAATTAACGCCGACTACCGCTCCTGACATGAACGAAAAATTTGAACACCTGATGGGCCGCGCCGAAGCATTGATGGCGCACATTGCAGCCATCTTGCCGCAGCCCTTGGGCGCGCCCGATTGGAGCCTAGCCATTGCTTGGCGCTATCGCAAACGTTCCTCCGGCCACGGGGCTTTGGAGCCGGTGCGCCATGTGGGCAGCATGGGCCTGGCCGACCTGCAAGAGATTGACGGGCAAAAAGAAAAAATTGAGCGCAATACCCAGCAATTTGTCGCTGGCAAGCCCGCCAACAACGTGCTGCTGACCGGCGCGCGCGGCACCGGCAAGTCTTCACTGGTTAAGGCCTGTTTGAACGCTTACGCGCCCCAGGGTTTGCGTTTGATCGAGGTGGACAAAGCTGACTTGGTCGACCTGCCTGATATCGTTGATGTGGTCTCTGAGCGGCCTGAAAAATTCATTGTGTTTTGCGACGACCTCAGCTTTGAAGACGGCGAGCCCGGCTACAAAGCGCTCAAGTCCATCCTCGACGGCTCGGTGGCTGCAGCCACGCCCAACGTGCTGATTTACGCCACCAGCAACCGCCGCCATTTGCTGCCCGAGTACATGAAAGAAAACCTCAGCTACACCCATACTGACGACGGCGAAGTGCACCCGGGTGAAGGCGTAGAAGAAAAAATCTCTTTGTCGGAGCGCTTTGGTTTGTGGGTGAGCTTCTACCCCTTTAGCCAAGACGAATACCTGGCCATTGCAGCCCAGTGGCTAGCGCATTTTGCAGTGCCTGCGCAAGCCATAAGCGACGCGCGGCCCGAGGCCCTGGTTTGGGCCCTCGAGCGCGGTTCACGCAGTGGGCGGGTGGCCTACCAGTTTGCGCGTGACTACGCAGGTCGGCACGCTTGCGGCACATGAGCCGCGTGTTGGTTGCCGACCCCG
>CANFOR010000035.1 GCA_947448675.1 Betaproteobacteria bacterium | reverse complement strand
TTTAAGTGTGCCGATGGCCTCTCGCTCACAGGCGAGCAGAAATATTTATGTAGGCACCTCTTACTCAGCCTCTGGCAGTGCAACGCCATTTACCTTCGCGGCGCTGGGTGCTGCAGGCCTTGCCAGCAGCTTGGCACCGGGTTTTCCTGGTCAAACCGTAGATGCCGTATTGGTAAACTATTTGCGTGGCGATCGCAGCAATGAGGGGCCTAGCACTGTGCGCAATTACCGCATAAGAGCTGCGCTTTTAGGTGATGTCGTCAACTCCACACCTGTGCTGGTAAAACCCAGTATCGATTACGGCTACAGCGCATTACCAGTTGGAACTGCAGGTGCCAGCAGTTACGCAGCTTACTTGAGCAGCAAGGCTGCACGTGCGGAAGGTGCTCTCTTTTTTGGAGCAAATGATGGCATGCTACATGCCTTGGCAGAAAACGACGGACGTGAGATTTTCGCCTATGTGCCACGCTCGGTGTTGCCCAATATCGCCAAATTGTCCGATCCAGCTTATGTTCACCGATACTATGTTGACGGGCCCATCGTACAAGGCGATTTTTATAATGGCAGCGCATGGAAAAATATAGTCATTGGCACTACTGGTGCAGGAGCCAAATCGGTCTTTGCAATCGATGCCACCAACCCCACCAGCCTTTCTGCTGCCAATGTGCTATGGGAAATCGCGCCAGATATCTCCTCTTACAGCGAACTGGGCAATGTACTCAGCGATGTGCAAATCGGCTTAATGCGCAACGGACAATGGGCGGCCATCTTCGGCAACGGATATTACAGCGCATCGGGAAAGGCCCAGCTTTTTGTTGTGAATTTAAAAGATGGTTCTTTAATTCAAAAAATTGACACCTTCGCTGGCCCCAACAACGGCTTGGGCGGCATCAGCCTGGTGCTTGACCCTAATAACCAAGTGATTGGGGCTTATGGTGGTGACCTTTTGGGCAATATGTGGAAGTTTGACCTCAGCAGCGCTACGCCCGGCAATTGGAACACCGGCTTTGGCACCGCCAGTGCGCCCGTGCCTTTGTACAAAGCCAAAAACTCTGCAGGTGCCGCACAAGCCATTACCGCCATGCCCCATGTAATGCCCCACCCCAATGGCGGCTATTTAGTAGCCTTTGGTACCGGCAAGTTTTTTGACAACAGCGATCTGACCGTCACATCGGTTCAAAGTGCCTATGGTTTGCGCGACACGACTACCTTTGGTGTTACGCCCAGCCCCAATCCGACGACAAGCCAAATTGTGGGCACCAACACCCTGGTGCAGCAAGCCGTGTCGGCCAGCATCACGGTTTCGCAAATCGTCACCGCCTTTGACAACACAACCTCAACCCAGGTCGTCACCTATTACAGCGTTTCTTCCAACACCATTACCTGGACCACCAACCAGGGCTGGTATTTCAATTTACCCAATACAGGGCAGCGCACAGTCTACCCCGTGGCATCGATCTACAAACGCATTATTCGTGTGGACACCATTCAGCCTGGGGTTAGTTCATCAGACCCGTGTTCTTCGGGCAGCTCCGGTGTGGGCTACAACTACATCATCGACGCGCTCACAGGTGGTTCGCCTAAAGGGCAAGTTCTGGACACCAATGGCGATGGCATTGTCAACTCTGCCGACCTGGTCTCGGTGTCGGGCTACAGCACGTCAGCAGACGGACGCGACGTATCTTTGATTCGGCAATCCACCAGCTCGGCCACCAGTGTTGATATTCTCGATTTAGGCACTACAGGTGATTCCGTTTTAATTAAGCTTAATTTATGCGCCAACGGAATTGTCAATTGCTCTCCCAATGCCAAAAGCATCGTCAAGCGCAGTTTCCGGCAATTGTTCTTGCGTTGAGATTGCACGAATTTTTATTTATGGAGAGCATTCATGTCTCACCCCTTTGCAAACACTTTTAAAAATGCTGCCAAGGCGAAGCCGCATGGATTCACGCTGATCGAGTTGCTGATCACCGTGGCTATCATCGGCATTTTGACGGCCATCGCCCTGCCCTCCTACCGTGCCTACATTGTGCGAGCGCAACGGGCCGATGCCCGCAACCAGTTGCTGCAGGCCGCGCAGTTTATGCAGCGTTTCTACTCGGCAAACGACCGCTTTGACCAAGACCGTGCGGGCAATAATGTGCTGAGCCAAATGCCGGGCGGCTTGCAAATCTCGCCCTCCAGCGGCACAGCCCTCTACCAGATGAACCCCGCAGTGGCTGCGGCTGGCAATTACACTATGACCGTGATTGCAACCGCCTACACCCTGACCCTGTCGCCCATTTCCGGCACCCCTGTCGAGACCGATGCCTGCGGCGGCTTCTCGATCAGCTCCACCGGTGTTAAAGGCATCACGGGTACGGGCATGACGCGCGACGCGTGCTGGAAGTGAATTTGCTGCCACTCATCCAACAAGCCTTCGAACAAGCGCAGCTAGCCCGCCTGCTCTCGCCGCCCAACCCCAGCGTGGGGGCGGTGATTGCCACAGCCGATGGTCGCATCCTAGGCCAAGGCCATACCCAGCGCGCCGGCGGGCCGCACGCCGAAATCATGGCCCTGCGCGAGGCCCAAGCACTTGGCCACAATGTGATCGGCGCCACGGCCTACGTCACCCTAGAGCCCTGCTCGCACCACGGTCGCACCGGGCCCTGCTGCGACGCACTGATAGCCGCTGGCATTGCCAAGGTGGTGGCTCTGGCCAGCGACCCCAACCCTTTGGTGGCAGGCCAAGGCTTTGCGCGCTTGCAGCAAGCCGGTGTAGCTATTGAATTGATAGCTGAAGACGTAAAACTGGCGCGCTCTGCACGCGAACTTAACCTAGGCTACTTCAGCCGCATGCAGCGCAAAACCCCCTGGGTGCGCATGAAACTGGCCGCCTCACTCGACGGCACCACGGCACTGGAGAACGGCCAAAGCCAGTGGATCACCAGTGCGCCCGCCCGCGCCGACGGCCATGCCTGGCGCGCCCGCGCCTGCGCCGTGCTGACCGGCATTGGCACCGTGCTCGAAGACAACCCGCGCCTCGACGTGCGCTTGGTCAGCACCCCGCGCCAGCCCCACATCGTGGTGATCGACAGCCGCCTGGAAACGCCGATCAACGCCGCACTCTTCGCCACCGAGCAAGCAAGCGCGCGCCAGTACTTCATTTATTGCGCAATAGACGATGCCCGCAAACGCAGCGCCCTCGAAGCGCGCGGTGTCAGCGTCATCGCCCTGCCCAACACCAACGGCAAGGTCGATCTGACCGCCGTGCTGCGCGACCTGGCCGCGCGCGAGGTGAACGAGCTGCATCTCGAAGCCGGACACAAGCTCAATGGTTCCTTTGTCCGTGAGGGCTTGGTCGACGAATTTTTGCTCTACCTCGCGCCCCAGCTGCTCGGCCCCGGGCGCGGCATGGCCGCATTTGGGCCGTTGACCTCGCTGCAAGATGCCTTGGAGTTGGAATTTACCGACACCACCCGCATCGGCCCCGACCTGCGCATCCGCGCCCGCGTAGCGGGGCGCACAGGTTTTTGAGATTCTTTTCAAGCGGCAACGCCAAGCCTGCAATTCCCTGCGAAAATAGCGCCATGTTCACCGGAATCATCACCGGCGTGGGGCGCATCGTCGCCGTGCGCAACCTAGGTAGTTCTTTTAGCCACGGCAAGCAGTTGCTCGTGCACGCGCCACCCGGCTACCTGAGCGACGTGGCTTTAGGTGACAGCATCGCGCTCAATGGCGCTTGCATGACAGTCACCGCTGTCGACCTTGCTCAAGAGCAGTTTTGCATCGACATCTCCGCAGAGTCGCTAGGCAAAACCGCTGGCCTGGCCGAGGTCGGCCCCATCAACCTTGAAAAAGCCCTGCGCGCCAACGACCGCTTGGGCGGCCATATTGTCTCGGGTCACGTCGATGGCATCGGCACGGTGGCGCATTTTGCCCCGGTGGGCGAGAGCTGGGAGCTGCGCGTGCAAGTGCCCGCCGCCCTGGCCAAGTTTTTAGCCTACAAAGGTTCCATCACCATCAATGGCGTGAGCCTCACCGTCAACAGCGTGGCCGACAACGCCCAGGGCTGTTGGATCAGCATCAATCTCATTCCCCACACGGTGCACAACACCGCTTTGCACGCACTCGCAGCGGGCAGCACCGTCAACCTTGAAGTCGACACCGTGGCCCGCTACGTTGAGCGCATGCTCAGCGCTGGCGCCACGCCACTGCAACCCGCCCCACTATGAACCCAGTAGCCATTTCCCCCGTAGCCGACATCGTCGCCGACATGCGTGCCGGCAAGATCGTCATCCTTATCGACGAAGAAGACCGCGAGAATGAAGGCGACCTGGTGCTCGCTGCCGACCATGTGTCAGCCGAGGCCATCAACTTTATGGCCCGCTTTGGCCGTGGCCTGATCTGCCTGACTCTCACCCGTGCGCATTGCACCCGCTTACAGCTACCGCCCATGGCTGTGCGCAATGGCACCAAGCACAGCACCGCCTTTACCGTGTCAATTGAAGCCGCTGAGGGCGTGACCACCGGCATCTCGGCCGCTGACCGCGCCCGCACTGTGCAAGCCGCCGTAGCCCCCCAGGCCAAGGCCAACGACCTGGTGCAGCCTGGCCACATCTTTCCGCTGCAAGCGGTCGATGGTGGCGTGCTCATGCGCGCGGGCCACACCGAAGCCGGTTGCGACCTCGCCGCCATGGCGGGCTGCACTCCCGCTGCCGTGATTTGCGAGATCATGAAAGACGACGGCACCATGGCCCGCCTGCCCGACCTGCAGGTCTTTGCCGCCGAGCACGGCCTAAAGATTGGCACCATCGCCGATCTGATCGCCCACCGCAGCCAAACCGAATCTTTGGTACGCAAAGTCAGCCACCGCGCCATCGACACCGCCTGGGGCGGCTTCACCGCCCATGCCTACACCGACCTGCCCAGCGGCGGCGTGCACCTGGCCTTGGTCAAAGGCCAGTGGGCCGCGCACGATTCGGTGCTGGCCCGCGTGCACGAGCCCATGAGCCTGCTCGACGCACTCGAAACCGGCCGTGCCATGCACTCGTGGAGCCTCGACGCCAGCTTGGCCCGCATTGCCCAAGCGGGCCAGGGCGTGGCCGTGCTACTCAACTGCGGCGAAAGCGCGGCCCAATTGCTGGCCCAGTTTGAAGGCACAGCCACCGCCGCGCAAAGCCCCGAGCGGGGCCGTGACGGCAGTATGGACCTGCGCACCTATGGCATTGGCGCGCAAATTTTGCGCGACTGCGGCGTTCACAAAATGCAACTCTTGGGCCAACCGCGCCGCATGCCCAGCATGGCCGGTTATGGGCTCGAAATCACCGCTTACATCAGCAAGGAATAAACGTGTTTGGTACCGACAAAGTAGAAAAAGGCCAGGCCAACAAGCTCGACGGCCGCAAGCTCAGCATTGGCATTGTGCAAGCGCGCTTTAACGAGGGCATCACCAAAGCTCTGGCCACAGCCTGCATGGACGAACTCTTGGCCCTGGGCGTGCAAAGCAAACACATCGACGTCGTGCTGGTGCCCGGCGCACTCGAAGTGCCGGTGGCCCTGCAAGCCCTGGCCGAGAAAAACCAATACGACGCGCTGATTGCCCTGGGCTGCATCATCCGGGGTGAAACCTACCACTTCGAGCTAGTGGCCAATGAGTCGGGCGCGGGCGTGAGCCGCATCGCACTTGACTACCAAGTGCCCGTGGCCAACGCCATCCTCACCACCGAAGACTTAGCGCAAGCCCTTGCCCGCCAAGACGAAAAAGGCCGCGACGCCGCCCGTGTGGCCGTCGAAATGGCCAACCTACTCGACAGCCTGGCATGAACCTACCCACCGCCCCTAGAAGCTCCCCTGCCCCTGGCCTTGCCACCAAACGCAGCAGCAAACCCCAAAGCGCCAACGGTGCCCAAAAATCGGCCAGCAAGTCGGGCCGCAGCCGGGCCCGCGAGTTTGCCGTGCAAGCCCTCTACCAATACCTGGTAGGCCGCAACAGTGCCGAAGACATCGACGTCTTCACACGCGACCTGAGCGGCTTTAACAAGGCCGACGCCGCCCATTACGACGCACTCTTGCACGGCTGCGTCGAGCAATCCGCCGCGCTCAACCAGCTGCTCACGCCCCTGTTAGATCGCAAGCTCGAAGAGCTCTCGCCGATTGAGCACAGCGTGCTGTGGATCGGCGCTTACGAGTTCCAGCATTGCCTCGACGTGCCCTGGCGTGTGGTCATCAACGAATGCGTCGAACTGGCCAAAGCCTTTGGTGGCACCGACGGCCACAAATTCGTCAATGGCGTTTTAAACAAGCTGGCGCCTGCGTTGCGTGCTCTAGAAATTGCAGCAGGCAAGTAAGCGCCACAGCCCGCACACCAGGCCATGCGACTAGCCCGCCGCGCCGAGCGCATCGAACCCTTTTACGTGATGGAGGTCGCCAAAGCGGCCTCGGCCCTGGCCGTGCAAGCGGCAGGTACCGACAAGCCGATGCTGTTTTTAAACATTGGCGAGCCCGACTTCACAGCCCCGCCCTTGGTGCAAGCCGCGGCACAGCGCGCCATTGCCAACGGCCACACGCAGTACACCCAAGCCACCGGCTTGCTGCCGTTGCGCGAGCGCATCAGCCAGTGGTATGCGCAGCGCTTTAGCGTGGCTGTGCCGGCCTCGCGCATTGTGCTCACTGCGGGTGCGTCGGCGGCCTTGCAACTGGCCTGCTTGGCCTTGATCGACGCGGGCGACGAAATGCTCATGCCCGACCCCAGCTACCCCTGCAACCGCCAGTTTGTCAGTGCCGCCGAGGGCACACCCGTGCTACTGCCCACCACCGCCCGCGAGCGCTTTCAGCTCAGCAGCCAAGCGGTGCAAGCCGCTTGGGGGCCGCGCACCCGTGGCGTGCTCTTGGCCTCACCGTCCAACCCCACGGGCACCTCGATTGCTTTGGCCGAGTTGGCGCGCATCCACGACTTCATCAGCAACCAAGGCGGCATCACCCTGGTGGACGAAATCTACCTCGGCCTGGGCCACGACGATGCCTACGGCCAAACCGCCCTGCGCATCAGCGACGACATCATCAGCATCAACAGCTTCTCGAAGTACTTCAACATGACGGGCTGGCGCTTGGGCTGGCTGGTGGTGCCGCAAGACTTGGTGCCGGTAGTCGAGCGGCTGGCGCAAAACCTGTTCATCTGCCCCAGCAGCATCGCCCAGCACGCGGCCATGGCCTGTTTTGAGCCTGAGAGCCTGGCCGAATACGAGCGCCGCCGCGCCGAGTTCAAGGCCCGGCGCGACTACTTCATCCCGGCCCTGCAAAGCCTGGGCTTTGGTCTGCCGGTGCAGCCCGACGGCGCTTTCTACGCCTGGGCCGACTGCTCGGCCCTGTGCGCGCGCTGGGGCGTGGCTGACAGCTGGGACTTTGCCTTTGAACTGATGCGCCGCGCCCACGTCGCCGTCACCCCCGGGCGCGACTTTGGCAGCGGCCCCACGCACAACTATGTGCGCTTTTCCACCGCCAGCTCCATGGCGCACCTTCAAGAGGCCGTGGCGCGCATGCAGGCGGTGTTTGCATGAGCCCAGCCGCCATGGGCCAAGCAGGGATGGGCCAAGCTGGCACGCACGACTTTCTCTGGCCCATTCGCGTCTACTGGGAAGACACTGACGCTGGCGGCATCGTCTTCTACGCCAATTACCTCAAATATTTTGAGCGCGCCCGTACCGAGTGGCTGCGTTCGCTGGGCATACAGCAGCGCGTGCTGCAAGAGCAAAGTGGCGGCATGTTTGTGGTCAGCGAAACCCAGGTGCGCTACCAGCGCCCGGCCCGGCTCGACGACCCGCTCATCATCCGCACCCAAGTGCTAGAGCTGGGCCGCGCCAGCATGGTGCTGGAGCAGCAGGCGCTATTGTTTTCAGAGCTGCCTACGCACAGCCAGAGCGCATTGCAGGCCGAAATACCCCGTAAAACCGCAGCCGAAAGCTTGGCTCAGAACTTGCAATTTAACTTGCTGCTGAACCTGCAAGCAAATTTGCAATCCACCGATCTGGCCCAGCTGCCCCTGCTCTGCCAAGGCAGCATCCGCATTGGCTGGGTCAACGCGCTGACGCTGCAGCCTGCGAGAATCCCACACCCTATCCGAGAGGCGTTTTTATGAACCAAGACATGTCCATCCTAGCCCTGGTGCTGCACGCCAGTTGGGTTGTGCAAGCGGTGATGCTGCTGCTCATCTGTGTCTCCATTGCCAGTTGGGCGGCGATCTTTCGCAAACTGTTTGCGCTGGCCCGTGTGCACCGGCTCAACGACGATTTCGAGCGCGATTTTTGGTCGGGCACCAGCTTGAACGAGCTGTTTGCCGCTGCCACCAAAAACGCCAAGCAGGCCGGGCCCACCGAGCGCTTGTTTGCCAGCGGCATGCGCGAGTTTCAAAAACTCAAAGAACGCCGCATTGCCGACCCTTCCACCCTGCTCGACGGCGCGCGCCGCGCCATGCGCGCCAGCTTCCAGCGCGAGATGGACGTGATCGAGTCCAACTTGTCGTTCTTGGCCTCGGTCGGCTCGGTTTCTCCCTACGTGGGCCTGTTTGGCACGGTCTGGGGCATCATGCACGCTTTTACGGGCTTGGCGGCCCTGCAGCAGGTTACCCTGTCCACCGTAGCACCGGGCATCGCCGAGGCCCTGGTAGCCACGGCTATAGGCTTGTTTGCGGCCATTCCGGCGGTGGTGGCCTACAACCGCTTTGCCCGTGACATCGATCGCGTGGCCATCAAGCTGGAGACCTTCATGGAAGAGTTCTCCAACATCTTGCAGCGCAACCTGGGCGGCACGGGTTCCGCCACGGGGCATTGAAAATGAAATCACCCCGAAGCGCCTACGGCGCCCCCCCTCAAGGCGCGACACCGACGGCCCAGCAAAGCCGGTTCCGTGGTGTCCTCTGGGATTGCCCATTGTTGCACTTGGGTTTGCACCACGGAGACTGCCCATGCCTGCTCTAGTTTCTCGCGGCCGGGGCCGCCGCACCATCAACGAGATCAACATGGTGCCCTTCATCGACGTGATGTTGGTGCTGCTCATCATCTTCATGGTTACCGCGCCGCTGATCGCACCCAGCAGCATCGACCTGCCCAGTGTGGGCAAGGCCAACAAACCGCCCGACGCGGTGCTGCAAATTCGCATCAACAAAAACGAGAGCATCGAGCTAAAAACCGCGAAAACGGGCGCGCAATGGGCGCCAGCAGCTATTAAAACCATAGCTGCTAGTGTGCAGCAGGCGGTGGGCCAGCAGACCAATACGGCGGTGGTCATCAGCGCCGACCGCTCGGTGAAGTACGAAACCGTGGTCAAGGTCATGGACACCCTGCAGCGCGCGGGCGTGCAGCGGGTGGGCCTGTCGGTGCAGCTTGCGCCCTGAGCCCCATGAACGCCGCTACCGACCGTCTGGACTTTGCGCCCCCCGCCGCGCCCGGCATGCTGCGCGCCCTGGGCCTGGCCCTGGTGGCGCATGCCTTCTTGGTGGCTGCGCTCACCTGGGGCGTGGCTTGGCACCACGAGGCGCAAAACCTGAGCGTGTCGGCCGAGTTGTGGGCCAGCGTGCCGCAAGAGGCTGCTCCAAAGTTGCTAGCGCCACCGCCAGAAGCTGTGCCCGAGCCCAAGCCCGTGGTGGCGCCCGAACCGCCCCCGTCGGTGGCACCAGCCATCGTGCAAGAGCAGATCAAAAAACCGCCGCTCAAGCCAGTGCAACCAGAGCTCCCGCCCGAGGCAAAACCAGCGCCCAAACCCGCCCCCGACACCAAAGCCCAGGCCAAGCAAAAAGCCGCTGAAGAAGCCAAACAACTCGAAGCCCAGCGTGCGCAAAACTTGCAGCGCATGACGGGCTTGGCCGGGGCCAGCGGTAACCCAGGCAGTACGGGCGCAGCGCAACAAAGCAGCGGGCCGTCGGCCAGCTACCCAGGGCGCATCAAGGCCCGCGTCAAACCGAATATTGTTTTTACCGACGAGGTTACGGGCAACACCCCCGCCGAAGTTGAAGTGCACACCGCCCCCGACGGCACGATCACCTCGCGCAAACTGCTGCAAAGCAGCGGCAACAAAGCCTGGGACGAAGCCGTGCTCAAAGCCATCGACAAAACCGAGGTTTTGCCGCGCGACACCGATGGCCGCGTGCCTTCAGCGTTGGTGATTAGCTTTCGGCCTAGAGAATAGTCGCTACAAAAAATGTAGCCGCCTACGCATGCCCTATAAGCCTTTTAGGCCTATTTTGCTCTACCAAGCGCAGTAGAACTCACCAAAAAAACCCCCGGCAAAATCAGCAAAGCGCCAAGCAAATGGTGCCAACCCGGCGCCTCACCCAGCAGGTACCAAGCCGTTAAGCCGCCGTAGAGCGGGCCCAAATACAAGGCCACGGCGACGCGGCTGGCGCCTAAGATTTTTTGCGCCCAGCCGTAGATCCCATACGCGCCCAGGCCGGGCACCAGTGCCGCTACCAGCACCAAGCCCAGCGCGGGCCAGCCCCATTGGGTGAGACCGGGTTGCGTGGCTTCCCACAGGGCAAAGGGCAGCAGCACTAACACGCCGCCGCTGCAAATGGCCGCCAGCCGCGCGGTGGCGCTCAAGTTACTGGGCCAATGCTTTTGCAGGAGCGCGTAGGCAGCCCAGGCCACGGTGGCAGCCACGATCCACAGGTCGCCCGCAACAAATTGGAGCTGCAGCAAATGGCCCCATTGGCCCTTGACCAACACATGCAGCACACCAGCCAAGGCCAGCAGCACGCCCAGCACTTGGCGCTGGCGCAAATGCTCGCCCAACCAGATCGCGGCACCCAGGCCGATCAGCACCGGCGAGGCGGCGTAGATAAGCGCGATGTTGATGGCCTGCGTCGAGCGTGCGCCTTGGTAAACCCAGGCCCCGCAGACCAGCATACCCAACGCGCCCAGCACCAGGTACTGCCACCACACCCGCGCAATGGCCGCGCGCTCGCGCCACAGTTCAGGGCCCGCCAAGACCCAGAGCACAGCGCCCGCCACGGCCCAGCGGCCCAGAGCCAAAAGGTGCGGGCCGATGGTGCCCGGGGCCTTGCGCGCCACGATGTAATTCACCGTCCACAGCGCTGGCACCAACCACAACAGCCACTGGGCGCGGCGCGCGTTCTGCTCAGCTATGTGCATCGCTGGCGCGCGCTGCGGCTCAGGCATGTGTGGTGGACTCGCCGTGAAACTCAGTATGCGGCTCGTTGGCCTCGTGCGCAAACGGCGCGCTGGCCAGTTGGGCCAAGCGCATCACTTCGTGCGGCGGCGTGGTTTTCAGGCGGTGGTCGCTCCACACTTGGCGCCAGCGCCGCGCGCCAGGCAGGCCGTTGCGCAGGCCCAGCATGTGGCGGGCGATATTGCTCCAGGGTGTGCCACTGGCAAGTTGCTCACGGGCCATGTAGTCGCACATCTGCTGCTCAATGTGTTCGCGGGTGATGGTGAGCGCACTTTGCCCAAAGTACTGCGCGTCCCACGCGGCCAGCCACCAGGGGTTGTGGTATGCCTCGCGGCCAATCATCACGCCGTCTACCTGGGCCAATTGCGCGGCCACGCCTGCGTCGTCGGCAATGCCACCATTGGCTACGATGGTGAGTTGCGGGAAGTCTTTCTTGAGCTGTGCCAGAAACTCGTAGCGCAGCGGCGGCACTTCTCGGTTTTGTTTCGGTGACAGGCCCTTGAGCCAGGCATTGCGCGCATGCACGATGAACACTTGGCAACCCGCCTGCGCCACAGTGCCGACAAAGTCGCGCACAAAGCCGTAGCTCTCGGTGTGGTCAATGCCAATGCGGTGCTTGACGGTGACGGGCACTTGCACCACATCGACCATGGCTTTGACGCAGTCGGCCACCAGTTGCGGTTCGGCCATCAGGCAGGCGCCAAAAGCACCGCGCTGCACCCGCTCGCTGGGGCAGCCACAGTTGAGGTTGACCTCGCTGTACCCCCATTGCTCGCCCAATTTTGCGCAATGCGCCAAGTCGGCAGGTTCGCTGCCGCCCAGTTGCAGCGCTACCGGGTGCTCCTGGGCATTGAAGCGCAAATGGCGCGGCACGTCGCCGTGCAGCAGCGCGCCGGTGGTCACCATCTCGGTGTAGAGCAAGGCGTGTTGGCTCAGCAGGCGGTGGAGGTAGCGGCAATGCCGGTCGGTCCAGTCCATCATGGGGGCAACGCTCATGCGCCAGGGGCTGTGCGTAGGTGGGTTCAAAGCAAGTGTCATAGGCAAGCCCCCAATTATGCTTGCCAGACCCCAAAGCCTTGCTTGCGCAGCGCGATGCCCAGCTCCACCTCCATGCTGCGCGCAGCCTCGTAGGGCATGGGGTTATAGCGCTCGTACAAATGGGGCAGCAGGCGCAGGCCGTAGCGGGTGACATAGCTGTTGGCCTGGATGCCCGCTTTGTGTTTATCAAAGCGCAGATCGGGGTCGAGGCCGGTCATGCCCACATACACAAAGGGTTTGCCCAAGTCGTAGTCGGGGTTGCCGCGGCGAAAGCGCGCGTAGTTCCAAACCTCGTCGGAGAGCAGCACCACGTAGACGTGGTAATGCGGGGCTTTTTTGCGCGGCGTTTGGGGGCTCGCGGCAGGCTCGCTGGGCAATGCTTTACTGGCCACGTTTTAGCGAAACACTACTTCCAGCCGGGGCAGGGCCGCGCTAAATTCTGCGGCCCAGCGCTCACCCGGCTGCACAGGCCATGCATCTGTCCAAGTGCCCGTGCTTATTGCGTCGCCAGCTATCAAATCGGTAGCGTTTGGGGTGCTGCGCAGGGCTTGCAAAAAATGCTGCAGGGCGTGCAAGGGGCCGTCTAAAACATTGGCACCTTGGCCTGCGTCGCGCTCTTTCCCGTTGCAAGCAAGGCGCACTTGGCTGCTGGCCAGCAGGGCTTCCAACTCCGTGGCATTGCGCGCCAAGCTGCGCACCGGCACACGCTGGCCCACCAGCAAGTGGGCGTGCAAGCCGCCGTCGGCCACGGTGTCGGCGGCGGCAAACTTCCAGTCGGGCAAGTGGCTTTGCACCACTTCAAAACCGGGGGCTACCCAGTCGAGGCAGGCAAACAAGTCGTCGAGCGTGGCGTTTGGCGGCGGCGTGCAGGCCATGCCGAGCACGGCCTCGGGCTCGATGCGCGGCTGGCACATGTGCGCCAAGTTGATTTCGCCCGCGCCTTCGCACAACTGCAGGGTGCTGTTCCACACCGTGCCCCAAATCGGCGCAAACACTTGGTAGCGCTGCCAAATGCCCCGGTTGGTAAAACCAATTTTGTAGCCGCGTGGCAGCTCGCCGCGCGCGATGCGCAGGGCCCGCACCTGCAGGGCGCGCTGGTAGGCCTGCGCTAGGCCCAGGCCGCAGGGCGCAGGCCACAGGCTGCCTGCATCGGAATGGGCCAACAGGGTTTTCGGGCTGTGGCTGTCGGTGTGCATGGCGGGCAATGTGCGATGAAAGCGCCTACTTGGCCGCCAAAGCCTTGCGGTCGGCCACCACACGCTGCGCGCTGGGGCGCTCGCCCATGAATTTGGCATAGCTTTTGTAGTCCACCCCGCCCGCCAACAGCAGGTCTTCGCCAAACGCGGCCTTGCTGGCCATGCCCACCAAGGGCAGGCTCGCATAGGCGGCGCAATCGGCTTGGGTGAACTGCTCGCCCGCCACAAAAGGCGAAAATTTGGCCAGCTTCTTAAAGCCCGCAATATGCTTTTCAAGCTGCTTGCGGATGCGCGCCAAATTGCCTTCGCTGAGCGGCGCTGCGCCGAAAAAATACGTGGGGTAGAGCTGGCGCGCGCACAGCTCTAAGTGCAGGTCGACAAAGGCAATCAGCTCGCGCACCTTGGCAGCGGCAAAGGGCTCGGCGGGCATCAGCGGCGGGCTGGGCTGCAGCGCGTCGATGTATTCCAAAATCGCTTGGCTCTCACACAGGCTGCCCTGGGGCGTGCGCAGGTAGGGCACCTTGCCCAGGGGAGAGGCGGCCAAGTGCTCGACGCTGGGCGCTTGCAGCGAGACCAGCTCTTCGGTAAAGGGCAAAGCCTTTTCGAGTAGGGCGAGTTTGACTTTGTTGTAGTAGTTAGAAATCGGCGAGCCGCACAAAACGATCATGGTGAATGTCTCCGTTGAAGGCAGCAAGTCTAGCGCGTCTGGGCACGCCGGCAGAAGCGCTTAAACTGGGCCATGCCCTTTCACTCTCTTGGCCTCACCCCCGCCCTGGCCCGCGCCGCCGCCCTGCAGGGCTACAGCCAGCCCACGCCGGTGCAAAGCGCTGCCATCGCACCGATTTTGCGCTGGCTCGATCTGCAAGCCTGCGCCCAAACCGGCTCGGGCAAAACCGCTGCCTACGCCCTGCCATTGCTACAAATTTTGCAGCACGCTACGCCCGCCACACCTAGGCGTGTGCGGGTTTTGCTCTTGGTACCCACGCGTGAGCTGGCTGCCCAAGTGGGCGAACTGCTGCGCGGCCTGGCCCAGCATTTGGCCCAGCCCACCAAAATAGCCATTGTGTTTGGCGGTGTCTCGATCAACCCGCAAATGATGGGCCTGCGCGGCGGGGCCGACGTGGTGGTGGCCACGCCCGGCCGCTTGCTCGACCTGGTGGCACACAACGCGCTGCACCTGGGCTCGGTGCACAGCCTAGTGCTCGACGAAGCCGACCGCCTGCTCGACCTGGGCTTTGCCGACGAGCTGACCCGTGTGCTGGCCCTGCTGCCCGCCCAGCGGCAAAACCTCTTGTTTTCGGCCACCTTTGCGCCCGAGGTGCAAGCCCTGGCCGACGCCCTGCTGCGCGAACCCCTGCGCATCGACATTGCAGCAGATGCCGCAGAACCCAGCAGCGCAGGCGCAGCGCAAGGCGAGCCCAGCATCGTGCAGCGCGCCATAGCGGTAGACGCGGCCCAGCGCACGGCCCTGCTGCGCCACCTGCACAAAGCCCAGCCAGACCAACGCATGCTGGTTTTTGTGGCCACCCAGTACAGCGCCGAGCGCGTGGCCGAAAAGCTCTACAAAAGCGGCATCTTCGCCACGCCCTTTCACGGCGCATTGAGCCAAGGCGCGCGCCAAGAAACCCTAGACGAATTCAAAGCCAAGCGCTGGGACGTGGTCGTCACCACCGACCTGGCCGCGCGCGGCATCGACATTGCCGAGCTGCCCATCGTCGTCAACTACGACCTGCCCCGCTCCGCCACCGACTACGTGCACCGCATCGGCCGCACCGGCCGCGCAGGTGCCAGCGGTACGGCAATCAGCTTCGTCAGCGCCAGCAGCCAAGCCCACTGGGCCTTGATCCAAAAACGCCAACACCTGAGCCTGCCGCTGGAAGAAATTGCAGGCTTTGAACCGAAAGAGGTGGCACCGCAGGTGGTTCCAGGCGCGGGGGGCGTGAAGGGGAAACGGCCGAGTAAGAAAGACAAGTTAAGGGTGGCGCTGTTGCAAAGGACAACCGACTGAACTACCCAATCTTTATCCAAGCCTCAGACCTTAGAAATCTGGTCGATAGATTCAGAATTTGGCATACGGTTTGGCATGGAATGAAGAATTTATTTGCTACAAATTTAATAGCATTCTACGCATACTCCACGCGCCTCACAGCCCGTTTTTACTCTAACTCCGCCTCTGGATCGACCGTCCCAGCAGCTCTGGCCTTGCGCACGCCGTGCTTGGCCACAATTTCTACGTAGGCTTGGGTTGCAGCTGCGCCAGCCAGCGCGTCTAGGCCTTTGATAAGTTCGGCCAGATGCACGCTTTGTGCGGCTTCTGCAGAAGTTCCGATCTTGCAGTCAAAGTCCCAAAAATCAACGCCCTGGGGTGGGGTGCGGCGGCGTTCGCGGCGCACGTATTTACGCAGTTCATGCTTGACGGCTTCGAGCACGCGGGCGGGGTTTTTGCCTTCGGGGGCGAGGGGGAATGTTTTTTTCATAAGTGCTTTCGTGTGCACCATTATCCGGCCCCGCGCGGCCCTTGCTACCCAGCAGGCCCGCGCTTGTGTACAGTCGCACTCTACACAGCAACCATACAGGGCGATCAATGGCAAAAACCAATGCGTGGGCAGACAAGGTACTGGCCCTGCTCAAAGCGGGGAACAGCGGTGCGGCCATCGCGCAGATCAAGGTCGCGCCGGGCGTTAAAGAGCTCAAGACTTTGCAAGGCGCTATGGCCCTTGCGCCCCTGGCGGGCCGCTGGCCTCAGGTAGCGGCAGCGGTAGAAGACAACCTGGCCCTGCTGGCGGCGCCGCGCCTGCACCGCTCGCCATGACGCAGGGGGCCAATTCCACGCTGGGCAAAGCGCCCACCAAGGTGCTCTGCATCATCCCGCCGATGACGCAGCTCAACACGCCCTACCCGTCTACCGCCTACATCACCGGCTTTCTGCGTTCGCGCGGCTTTAATGCCGTGCAAGAAGACCTGGCCCTGGCCTTGGTGCTGCGCTTGCTCTCACCCGATGGCTTGGCGCAGATGCATGCTGCGGCGTTGGCACAGCCCGAGCCTGAACGCTCGGCCTCGGTCAACTTTTTT
>CANFOR010000034.1 GCA_947448675.1 Betaproteobacteria bacterium | reverse complement strand
ACTGATGGCAAAGAATGGTAGCGCGCCGAGGGCACCAAAAACCCAGTACGCCAAAGGGAGCAGTGCGCGCGCGGCGGCCACAAAGGCAAGCGCCAACAGCAAACTCATCCACCACGGTGAGCGCAGCAAACTGGCAAACAGCGAGTTTGGCGCCATTTTGAATTGCATAGCGCCCGCCTTACGCTACAAAACCGCAGCGCTTGCGCTCGGGCAAACTGGTAGCGCCACACAAGAGCTCCAAAAAGCGACGGGCCGCTTGCGCTTGCTGACTCGCCTGCACCGCAGCCGCTGCATACACGGTGTGCAACCCAAAGCCTTCTGGCAAATCGCCCGCATACTGCACGCCTGGCGTGTGCAAAATCTCGGTAATCTGCGTGCAACCCAGTGCTCCGCTTGCGCTGCTAGCCGCTACGGCGCGCATGGCGGTCATGCCGTTGGGGTGGGTGTGCAGCCTCGCCGCCAATGGGCCTTCAATACCCAGATTGCGTAAGACCTGGGCAAAGTGAATGCCGGCGGTTGATTGGCGCGTGTCAGGGCAATGCACCTCGGGGGCTGCCAACAATGCTGCGCGCAAGCTGTCGGCGTCCGCCACATGCGGCGCAAGCCGACTTTTCTGTACAGCTATGCCCGTAGCCACGCGGCCCAATGGGCGGATGCTACTGGCGTCTAAATGGCCGTGCTGCGCCAAGTCGCTGAGCATGGATGCCGTCGAGACAAACACATCGCAGGCTGCGCCAGCCAAGAGCTGATCGCGCATCAAACCCACCGCGCCAAAAGTTCCCCGCACCAGCAGGCATTGTGCCGTGACCTGCTCTAGCAAGGCGTCCACCAAGCCCTGGGCCGCGCCACCGCTTAAGAGCGCAATTGCAGTCAGAGGAGTTTTCATTCAGAGGCCTTTGCACCCGATATTTTTACAATGCGCGCCCATTTGGCAATGTCTTGTTCCACGTAGCGGGCAAACTGCGCAGGGCTTTGCACCATAGGCACTGCACCCTGCTTGGCCCAGAGCTGGCGCACGGCTTCGCTGTTGGCAATTTTGCCCACCTCTTCGTTCAAGCGGCTCACAATGGCCTGGGGCGCGCCCTTGGGCGCCATCAAACCCAACCAAATGCTGGCTTCGTAGCCCTTTACGCCCGACTCGTCCATGGTGGGCACTTCAGGCAGCACCGTGGAGCGGATTTTGCCCGTAGTGGCCAAAGCCCTGACTTTGCCGGCGCGGGCGTACTCGGCCATCGTAGTTACCGCGTCAATCATGAAATCGACTTGTCCACTGAGAAGATCGCTGCGGGCACCAGCACTGCCCTTGTAGGGCACATGCACAATAAACAAGCCCGCCATGGCCTTGAACAATTCGCCCGCCATATGGTAGGGCGTGCCTGGGCCAGAAGACGCAAAATTGAGCTTACCAGGCTTGGCCTTGGCCAATGCAATAAGCTCGGGCAAAGTGCGAGCAGGCACCGCGGGGTGTACTACCAAGAGTAGCTCAGAGGAATTGATAGGCGCAATCGGCACAAAGTCTCGCTGCAAGCTGTAGGGCTTGTTGGGTATCAGCGATTCATTCACCGTGTTGGCGTTGGACATCACCAGTAGGGTGTAGCCATCGGGTGCTGATTTTGCCGCAGCATCGGCACCAATCACCCCGCCGCCACCGGGCCGGTTGTCCACCACAAAGCTGATGCCCAGGCTCTCTTGCAGGCGCTGGGCCATGAAACGGGCGTAATTGTCAGCCGGGCCACTGGCAGCAAAGGGCACGATCAAGCGCACTGGGCGGTTGGGCCAACTTTGCGCCCAGGCGCTGGACGCGACTGCGCTGGTAAAGACGCTGCCATTGGCCATGTGCAGGGCCTGTCGGCGGGTAATGTGCATAAGAAGTCTCTCGCGGTTATGGCTTCAGGTTATGGCTTCGTTATGCGCTTAGGATAGCGCAATGAAAAAACCACACCATAACGCTACAGCAGACTGCCCATGCGGCAGCGCATTGGCCTATGGCGACTGCTGCGGCATCTGGCACCGGGGCTTGATCGAAGACTTGCACGCGCCCACGCCCGAGGCCTTAATGCGCTCGCGCTATAGTGCTTACGCACTGGGCTTGTCGAGCTATCTGCTGGCGACCTGGCATGGCGCTACCGCACCAGGCGAATTGGAGCTCAGCCCAGTGAAATGGCTGGGCTTAGAAGTGCGCCATGCCGAGTCAGCAGGTGATGCGGGAGTCGTCGAATTTGTGGCCCGTCTGCGTGACAACTTTACCGGTCGCGCGCAGCGCCTGCATGAAGTAAGTCGATTCTTTCGCGAAACCGCCCGGGGAATAGAGCGTTGGTATTACATTGATGGCCAAGAGCCCATAAATCAAACCGTACCCGAGTAATCTCCGTATTTGTATTCACATCACCCGCATGTGAAATATTCACGTTACAAATAAATATTCACGGGTGAAGTATTCAAAATTAGTCAGCAAAGTATTATTCAGCTACACTGATTGGCAGTGAAACACCCATGATTTTTGAAAAAACCGCCCTCGGAAGAAGCGCATTGAGCGACAAAAGCATCGCTATGACGATGCAGCAACGCACCGCTTTGATCATGTTGGACGGTAAGCGCAGCCAACACGAAGTTCTGACGTCAACATCTGCAGTTGGCGTCAGCACCGAAGACATCAACCACCTTGTGTCAGCAGGTTTTGTCATCGATGTTAGCGCTACCATACCAGCCCCTTTGAGCGCGTTACCCATCGGCGCATCGAATCGCTTTGCAGCTATACCTGACCCCGAGGCGCAGGCGCGCTTTAGCAAAGCTTATTTGATCGCAACACGTTTAACTTCGGCTTTGGGCTTACGTGGCTTCCGCTTGAATTTGGCTGTTGAGGGTGCCGGGAGTTTGCAAGACTTGCTTGCACTTGCATCTAAAATAGAGAATGCTGTGGGCCCAGAAAATTTCAAAGAACTCTATGATGCCCTCCATTAATTGCGCTGTTTTGGTACACACTGAATTTTTCTAAACGCCATATGAACCAAACTACCACTGTTTTGCTACTTGGTTTTTCTGCTTTTGAAAAATCAGCGTTAGAGTCGTTTTTTCGTTTATCGAGCCGGAGGCAACCGAGTTACCAGGTGGTTACCGAAGCCGATCAGACCCAGGTATTCTTAATCAATGGTCTTAGTCCTACGGCAAGCAAATGGGCTGCAGGCCATCTCAAGCCATCACAAAAAGCACTGTTTGTGGGGGCAAACAGCAACACTGCACCTTGGCCCAATCTGGCAAGGCCGATCAAACTCTCAGGAGTGCTCGAAGTTTTAGATGGCTTGGTACGGCCTACAGTAAACCCCGCGCAAGCCCTGCCTCTTGAAGCCACGCTTGCGCCCAGCGCTCTGAGTTCCCCACGCGTTGTGTCTGCAGTAAGTACCACCGCAGAAAAATCTGCGCGCTCCAGCACCGCACGTGCACGCGGTGGCGTCCGCCAGGGCGCGGGCTCGCGCGGCGGCAATAGCCAATTTGAAGCCTCCAATTTTTTAGGTATCAGTAAAGCGAAGTCCGCTGAAATTACCGAACCCAATCTAGATCGCATCTTGGTAGTAGACGACAGCGACATTGCCTTGAAATTCATGCACAGCCGCCTGCCACGCTACGGCTTTCAAACCGAATTGGTGAGCAGTGGAGAAGCGGCCTTAGAGCGCATTGCGTCGAATCAATTTAAATTTGTGTTTTTAGATGTGATGATGGAAGGCCTAGACGGCTACCAAACTTGTCGCGCCATTAAGCAGCGCAAATACCCCAACAGCCGTGCACCCATCGTGGTTATGCTCACCAGCCGAGGCGGCAGCATCGATAAAATTCGGGGCAGCTTGGCCGGTTGCGATGCCTACCTTACCAAGCCGCTGAAAGAGGATGAATTGCTCAAAGTACTTTCTGCACACGACGAGCAGGTCGCGCGCGGTTTTAAGCAAACACAAGTCGGCATGAGTTCCCTCAGTTCGCAGCACAGCACCCACAGCAAATAGTTTTGCTTCCACTGTATTTATATTAAATTGGTATTTTTATGAGCAAAATTCTAGTCGTCGATGACTCCCCTGTAGATGCACAAAATTTGCAAAACATTCTTGCCGCTGCGGGGCATTTGGTTCGCATTGCGGTCTCTGGTGCTGAAGCTCTGGCCTTTGCCAAAGCCGAGCGCCCCGACCTGATCATGATGGACGTCAACATGCCTGGTTTAGACGGGTTTTCTGCGACCCGCCAATTAACGCAAGACACCAGCACCAAAGGCATTCCAGTCGTTTTCGTTACTGGCAAAGACCAAAAAGTTGACCGCGTGTTTGCGCAAATGCTAGGCGCTAAGGGTTATGTCACCAAGCCCTATACCCCCGATCAAATTCTTGCCCTAGTGTGACCACGACCGCTCCGGCTGCTGAGCCTGTTACGCAATTGGCGCAGGGCATAGTCTGTGGCCCATGGGCCTTGGCCTTTCATTTCGACTGGGCGCGGCAAATTATTGACCAATTCGAGTTAACGCCCATACCACGCGCTCCGCATTGGATGCTCGGTGCGGCGAGCATCAACGGCGTGATTATTCCAGTGATCGACTTGCACAGTTTTTTAGACCCAGCGCAAGCCACGACAGGCACGCTGCAAAACCCGCGCCTGCTAGTGGGGGGGCAATATGCGGAGAATGCTCAGGCGGCACTCGGCATTGTGTTCAGCGGCTCACCCATTCAACTCAGCTATTGGCCAGCACCCCTCAACGCAACTGCGGAACTACCCAGCCGACTGCGCGACATTTGCCGCGGTAGTACGCAAGATGAGCGCGGGCACACTTTTTTAGACATAGACCCGCAGCTGCTCACCGACATGATGGGTGCCGAGCTTGCCGTTCTATAAAAACCTACACACGATCATCGGAGTTTTGCTATGAATATTCGCCAAAAAATGCTGCTAGGTGGTGTTGCCCTCACACTCATCCCCGTTGCACTGACCTCTTTCTTTCTGTGGCAAAGTGCTTCGGGTTTGGCTGCGGATGCCATTGGTAACCAGGTCAAAACACAACTAGTGTCTTTGCGCGACTCCAAGCGCCAGCAGGTGGGTGATGAGCTCAATGAGCGCGTGAAATCCTTGCAAGTGCTAGCGGCACAGCGCTCCAGCATTGACGCGTTTAAACAATTTAAAGCCACTTTTTATAACGTCGAAAAAGACCTGGGTAAAAACACCAGTGCCGCCAATGCTGCGCAAAATATTGCGGGCTATGTAAAAGAGCAATTCAACCCAGAATTTAGCAAACGCAACCCACAGGCCGCACCCGCCATGGGCGAAGCCATTGCCGCACTCGATGCAAGCAATGTCATCTTGCAAAATGAGTTTATTGTCAACAACCCCAACCCCTTAGGCCAAAAAGAAAAAATGGTCATGCCCGCTGCCGACTTCCCCTACGGTCGGGCCCATGCGCAATACCACCCCGGCCTGGAACGCGCACAAAAGCTATCGGGTTATTACGATATTTTCTTGATCGACACCGACACCGACACGGTGATTTACACGGTGTTCAAAGAACTAGATTTTGCGAGCAAACTTGCCGGCAAAGGCGTCTCATCCACCACCAAGTTGGCCGAGGCATATCAAAAAATGAAGTCAGCCAAAGAGGGCAGCGCTTACCTCAGCGATTTCGCACCCTATTTGGCCTCTTACGATGACCAGGCCGCTTTCGCGGCCGTGCCGTTGTACGACGGCGCACGCCAAATTGGCGTGATGGCCATTCAATACCCGATCGACAAAATTACCGAAACCCTCAGCTCTAATAAAACCTGGAAAGCTCTCGGTTTAGGCGACTCTGGTGACGTGTTTGTAGTGGGTGCGGAAGACAAACTCATGCGCAGCAACGCCCGCTATGCCATTGAAGACAAGGCCAGCTACCTGAGTCAACTCGACGCGCGATTGGACGCAAAAACCAAGGCTTTGCTCGACAAAAAATCCTCTTCGATTGGCCTGGTAAAGATCGACTCTGACGCTACCCGAGGCGCTGCTGAAGGCAAAGCAGACGTGATCGAGTTTGTCGACTACCGTGGGGTACTGTCTATCGGCGCTTTTGCGCCTCTCAAGGTGCAAGGCCTCAACTGGGCCGTGGTTGCCAAGATCGACGAGGTCGAGGCCTACCAGCCCATTAACAACCTCAACCGTTCGGCATTTTTGCGCGCGCTCTTGATCGCCCTAGGCGTGCTGGCCATCGCGGGCTTTGCCGTGACGGTGTTTATTCGCCAGTTCTTGGCACCCATCAACAAACTCTCCGAAACCGTGCAAGCCGTAGCAAGCGGCAACACCCAGGCGCGCAGCTTGTTGCAAACCCAAGATGAAATTGGCGACCTGGGTCGCTCCTTTGACAATTTGCTCGACGAGCGCAATGCCACACTCGAAAAAGCCACCCACGAGAACGAGTCCATCAACAACTCGGCCATTGGCTTGTTGCAAGGTGTATTCCAGTTGTCTAACAAAGATTTGACTGTTCGTGCACCTGTGTCAGAAGACATCATTGGCACGGTGTCGGCCTCGGTGAACCAGTTCGCCGACGAAATTGGTGGCGCTATGGGCGAAGTGCAAAGCGTAGCTACCCAGGTGCAGCGTACCTCGGAGTCGCTGCAGGAACAATCCCTGGTGGTGGAGGCTGCTGCCCAGCGCGAACGGATTTCTTTGGACACCATGTCTGAAATTTTGAATCGCACCACCCAGCAATTAACCGACGTGGCCCAACTCTCGCTCACCTCCAACGAAACTGCGCAACGCACGGCCACAGCGACGCAGGCCGCGCAAAGCGCGGTGGAAGGCACAGTGCGCGGTATGGACTCGCTGCGTGAATCGATCTCTGAAACCGAAAAACGCTTTAAGCGTTTGGGTGAGCGCTCGCAAGAAATTTCTTCTGCCGTGGCGCTGGTCAATACCATCTCTGAGCGCACCCATGTGCTTTCACTCAACGCGTCGATGCAAGCCGCTACGGCGGGCGAAGCCGGTCGCGGGTTTGCCGTGGTGGCGCAAGAGGTGCAACGCCTGTCAGACAGCTCGCGCCAAGCCACTGCGCAAATTTCCACCCTGGTGAACAACATCCAGGCCGAGACCAACGAAACCCTGCTCACCATGAACCGCCTCATCACCGATGTGGTGACCCAAACCGAGCTGGCGCGCCAAGCCGGTCAAGAGATGAACGCCACCCAATTGGCCACCACCGAATTGGTCGGCTTGGTGCAGCAAATTGCTGCCTTCTCGGCGCAGCAAGAAGCCTTGGCCGGCGCCTTGCAGCAAAACGTGCTGGACATCAACGAAGACACCAACCAAACCAGTGCCGCCATTGCGCTGCAATCCGAAGCTACCCGCACCCTGGTGCAGTTTGCCCAGCGTTTGTCGGGCGTGGTGGGGCAGTTCAAAGTGCACGGCCCGGACCACCAGGCTTGACGCATGCAGCACCCCATGCCGCACTTGCCTAGGCAAAACCCGCTGTGAAAATCGGCGACTTGCTCGACACCCTGCGCGAAGAATTCGCGTTGGACGAGGCTGCCACCACGCTCACGCTGGCGGCTTGGCAGGCCCAGCCCTTGCAGCCGCCCGAGAGCTTGGACGACATGCTGGGCTTTATCGAGCGCTCGGCCGAGGCGGTGCAAATTGCCGGCCTGCATGGCTTGGCAGAGTTTCTGCAATACGTTCATGGCTTTTGCCAAAGTACCGCCCAGGCCAAGCCCGCGCCTTTGCTGCGCGCTACAAAAAATGTAGCATGGATCGCACACTGGCTGGGCCACGCGCAGGCTTACTTGGCCAAGCCGGCACTGCCCGAGGTGGTTCAAGCGATGTGCTTGTACTATGGCAATTGCCCCCACTCGCCCAGCCTGCTCCAGGTCTCAGAGCTGGCTACCTTGCTCAACATCGCGCCCGCACTGCCGCAAGAGGACGCACACACCGAGCCCCTGCCCGAAGCCAGCGCCGAAGACGTCAGCCTGGCGCTTGACGACGTAGACGCAGGCTTGCTCGACGCCCTGATGGCCGATGCACCGCAGCAGCTCGAGCGGCTTGAAGAAACCCTAGAGCGCTGGCGCCAAGCACAGACCAACGAGCCCGAGATGCTCGAAGCCCAGCGCATCGCCCACACCTTCAAAGGCAGCGGCAACATCATTGGTTTGCCCGGCATTGGCCGCATGGCGCACCGGCTCGAAGACATTTTGGAATACGCGCTCGACCAAGTGCGCGCAGGTCACAGCGCGCCCAGCGCCATGGCGCGCGACAGCATCGAAGCCGTGCACTGCTTGCAACACATGGTTTCGCATTTGCAAGGCGAAGAAGCACCGCCCCAAGGCGCACAACAAACCCTGCAAAAACTGCTCGGCTGGGTGCAACACATCCGCGACGACAGCGTGCACAGCGACGCGGCTCGCGCTGTGCAAATGCCCAGCCCAGCGGTTAATGAAGCGGCCCACAAAGTAGTCGATACAGCGGCCGATGAAGCTATAAATTTAATAGCTGCATACGCACAACCAGAGCGCGTTTCAGGCACTTTTTCCTCTGAAAATCAAGCCAATTTCGCTGCAAAACCCACAACCCACACTGCACTGACCGTGCCGCTGGCCAAGCTGGCCGCTAGCCCCATAGTTGCCGCTGCTGTTACTGCCACTAGCGCAGCGCCCACTGCCCCAGCAACGGCCAGCGCTGAAGCCGGTGAAGGCGCGAGCTTGCGCGTCAGCGTCGAGCGCATGAGCCGCTTGCTGCGCCGCGCCGGGCAGTCGATTGTCAGCAGCCAACGCTTAGCCCAATTGCTCAGCGATGTGGCCAGCCACATCGACAACACTGCGCGCAACCAAGCCCTGCTGGCCACCCGATTGCGCGACCTCGAAACCCTGGTCGGTGGCCAAGCCGTGGCCCTGCGCGAGCAGCAAGAAGACGGCGACCTTGACCCGCTGGAGCTTGACCGCTACGACGCCCTGCACCTGATGTCGCGCGCCATTGCCGAAGCCGCACAAGACGGCCAAGAGTTACTGCGCACCCTGCGCCAAGACAGCGAACACGCCACCACCTTGCTGCGCGACGAAGGCTATGCCTTGGTGGAGCAGCACCGCGAGCTGCTGCAAGCGCGCCTGGTGCCCGTGAAAACCATTTTGCCGCGCCTGCGCCGCAACGTCGCGCAAACCGCCAGCGCCACTGGCAAAGACGTGGCCCTGAGCGTGCAAGGCGAGGCCGTCACGCTCGACGCCGACGTCTTGAGCCGCCTGACCGAACCGCTCTTGCACCTGCTGCGCAACGCGGTGGACCACGGCATCGAAAGCGCTCCAGAACGCATGGCTCTGGGCAAACCCGTGCAAGGCAACATCAGCGTGCTGTTTAGCCGCGTTGGCCAAGAGGTCGAGATCGTGGTGAGCGACGACGGCCAGGGCCTGAACCTGCCGGCCATTGCGCAAAAAGCCCAGGCCTTTGGTTTGATTACGACCGGCATGCAACTGAGCGACGCAGAACTGCGTCGCCTCATTTTGCACCCCGGCTTTAGCACCCGCGACACCGTCACCGAAGTGTCGGGCCGCGGCGTGGGCATGGACGTGGTGAACGACCGCATCGCCGCGCTCAAAGGCCGCTTGGCCATCGACAGCACGGCCCAGCAAGGCAGCCGCTTTACCCTGCACGTGCCGGCCTCGGGTGGCGTGTCGCAAGCCTTGATCGTGCAATGCGCTGGCGAATCGCTGGCCTTGGCCGCCGACCAAGTGCTCAACGTGCTCTACGCGGGCCAAGCCGAATTGGTGAACGAGGGTGGCCAGTGGTGGACGCTGTACGGCAGTGGCGAAGAGCTGCAACGCTACCCCAGCTTTGTGCTTGGCCAGTGGCTGGGCTACGAAGAGGCCGACTTCGCGCTCAGCCGCCCTACCGTGCTGGTCAAAGGTGCCGAGGGACCGGTGGCCCTGTTGGTTGACGCCGTGCTCGACACGCGCGAGCTGATTTTGCAAGACATTGGCCAACTCACGCGGCGCATCCGCGGTGTGGTGGCCGGAGCCTTGCGGCCCGACGGCAAGCCCTTGTTTTTGATCGACGTGGCCGAGATGGAACGCTCGGTGCGCTCGACCAAACTCGCGCCCTCGGCCGCGCTGCGGCGCCGCCAAGCCGCGCCGCGCACCCGCATCTTGGTGGTGGACGACGCGCTCTCGGTGCGCCGCGCAATGCAGCAATTGCTACAAGACGCAGGCTACGAAGTGGTGCTGGCCAATGACGGCTTTGAAGCCATTGAGCAACTGCGCAAGCAGCTGCCTGCATTGATTTTGACCGACCTGGAAATGCCCAACTTGAACGGCTTGGAACTCACCCGCCGCGTGCGCGAGCTGCCTCTGTGGGCCAGCCTGCCGGTGGTGATGATTACCTCGCGCGCCGGCGACAAACACCGCACGCTGGCCCAAGAGGCCGGGGTCGATGTCTACATGACCAAACCCTACCTCGACGCTGACCTGCTGGCCCATGTGCGCCAGCTCTCGCAAGAAGCGGGCAACTTCGACTTGCTGCTGTAGCGCCAACTTGCGCCGCCACTTGGGGTGGCGCAAAGCGGGGTATTTACACAGCCCCTTTACTCGGCCCAGTACGCGGCCCAGTACGCGACCCTTAAGCGCCGCTGGGGCCCAAGTGCTTGCCCACAATCCCCGCCAGCTCAAACATCGTCACCTGGGGCTTGCCAAACACTGCCAGCAGCTTGGCGTCGGCATTGATGGCGCGCTTGTTGGTGACGTCTTGCAGGTCGTTGGCCTTGATGTAGTCCCACAGCTTTTTGATCACCACGGTGCGAGCTACCGGCTCGTTGCCGATCACCGCGGCCAAGGCGACGCTGGGCGCTAGGCCACTGCCGGGCGTGGTTTTGCGCGGAGCTTTGGGCGCTGCTTTTGCGGCAGTTTTGGCGGCGGCTTTTGTGGCGGCCTTGACTGCCGTTTTAGTGGCAGTGGTTTTTGCGGCTGCAGTCTTCTTGGCAGGAGATTTTTTGGCTACAACGCCCGCGCCACCTGCGTTGGCAGCTACTTTTTTTGTAGCAACTGCAGCGCCAGCAGCACTTTTGCGCGGCGGGAATTTAGACGTTCGCGGCTCAAATTCAAAGCCCACTTTGCCGGCCTGGGCGTTCCAGGCCAAAAAGGCTTTGAAGGGGCGACGGGTCTTGTTGGAGATGAATTTGTCAAGCAAATCGGTCTTGCCGGTTTCGAGCAACTTCAGCAGTTGCTCGCGTGCCACCACCTGCTGCAAAATAATTTTGCCGGTTTTGAAGGTGCAGCTCGGCGTGGGCTGGGCCGCCGTGGGCACGGCTTTGTCGCACACGTAATTGCTGCCGTGCTCGTGCACCGCGCCGCCGCATTGCGGGCAGGTGCCCAAGGGCTCGCTGGCCGCAAAGTCCACCAGCTCGCCGGTTTCTTCGCCGTCTTTGTCGGCACCAAAGTCGAATTCGAGCTTCCAGTTTTTTTCTTCTTCGCTGAACTTGAGCGCGATCTCAGCCGTGAAAGGCCACCCGGCTTTGGAGCGAAAGCCCTCCAGCGGGCCAATTTTTTTGTCGCGCAAAAACTGCTCGACCTCGGCCAGCTCGAAGGTGCGGCCTGCGGGGGTTTTGCCAAAGCTAAAGCCGCAACCTGGGCCTTCGGTTCCAGTCAGGCCAACACAGGTGTAGCGGCGGTAGTTTTCTTTCACCACGCCGCCGCAATTGGGGCAGGGCGTGCTGAGCGTGGCGTAGTCACCGGGGATGGTGTCGCGGTCGTATTCTTTGGCTTTTTTGACCATGCGCTCAGTCATGGCGGCAATGTCGGCCATGAAGCTTTCGCGGCTGAGTTTGCCGTGCTCCATTTGTGCCAGCTTGAACTCCCACTCGCCGGTGAGTTCGGCCTTCGACAGCTCTTCTACACCCAGGCCGCGCAGCAGCGTCATGAGCTGAAAGGCCTTGGCCGTGGGGATCATTTCGCGGCCGTCGCGCAGCATGTATTTCTCGTTGATCAAGCCCTCGATCGTCGCAGCGCGGGTGGCGGGGGTGCCCAGGCCCTTCTCTTGCATGGCCTCGCGCAGCTCGTCGTCTTCGACCCATTTGCCCGCGCCTTCCATGGCCCCGAGCAGGGTCGCCTCGGAGTAGCGCGCCGGTGGCCGGGTCTTGAGGCCCTTGGCCTCCACCGACTCGGTGCGCACCATTTCGCCGGGCTTCACGGCCACCAAGATTTTGCTGTTCTCGTCGCCCTCTTCCAGCACTTCTTTGCCATAAATGGCCAACCAACCGGGCTTGACCAGCACCTTGCCCTCGGTCTTGAAACTGTGGCCCAGCACTTGGCTAATGCGCGTGGTGACCGAGTACTCGGCACTGGGGAAGAATACGCCCATGAAGCGGCGCACCACCAGGTCGTACAACTTTTGCTCAGCCTCCGACAGGCCACTGGGCGCTTGCAAAGTGGGGATGATGGCAAAGTGGTCGCTGACCTTGGCATTGTCAAAAATGCGCTTCATTGGCTTGACGTAGCCGCCCTTGATGGCCGTGGCAGCGTGCGGCGCAAGGTGGCGCATGCCGCTGTCGGCCAGCATCTCAAAGGTTTGCTTGACCACGGGCACGTAGTCTTCGGGCAGGTGGCGCGAGTCGGTACGCGGGTAGGTCAAGGCCTTGTGGCGCTCGTACAGGCTTTGCGCCAGGGCCAGGGTGGTTTTGGCCGAAAAGCCAAAGCGGCCATTGGCCTCGCGCTGCAAGCTGGTCAGGTCAAACAAACCGGGCGCGGCTTGGGTGGTGGGCTTGCTCTCTTCCGTTACCGTGGCCGACTTGCCGCGCACGGCCTGGGCAATCGCCAGGGCCTCGCGCTCGCTCCAGACGCGGTCGGCCTTTTGTTCGGCGTCGGGCTGCGCACCCTCTAGCGCAGCGGGTTTCTTCCATTGCGGGTCGAACCACTTGGCTTTGTATTCACCGGCCTCGGCCAAAAAGTTGGCGTGCACTTCCCAGTAGTTGCGCGAGATGAATTTGCGAATCTGCTCTTCGCGCTCGACCACCACGCTCAACGTGGGCGTTTGCACCCGGCCCACCGTGGTTAAAAAGAAGCCGCCGTCGCGCGAATTAAAGGCCGTCATGGCGCGGGTGCCATTGATGCCCACCAACCAGTCGGCCTCGGAGCGGCTGCGCGCTGCGTCGGCCAGGCCGCGCATTTGCTTTTCCGTGCGCAGGCTGCCAAAGCCGTCGCGAATGGCCTGCGGCGTCATGCTCTGCAGCCACAGGCGGCTCACCGGCTTGCCAAGGGGCACGGTTTTGCCGGCACGGGTAGCGCCTGCGTATTGCTCGATCAATCGGAAGATCAACTCGCCCTCGCGGCCCGCGTCGCAGGCGTTGATGATGTTGCCGACGTCTTTGCGCTTGGCTTGTTTGATAACCGCGTTCAAACGCGTCTTGGTTTTGTCAACCGGCTTTAAGTCAAAGTATGGCGGGATCACGGGCAGATGGGCAAAGCTCCACTTGCCGCGCTTGACGTCAAACTCTTCGGGCGCTTGGATCTCCACCAAATGGCCCACGGCGCTGGTGACCACATAGGTGTCGCTCTCAAAATATTCGTCGTGCTTGTCGAACTTGCCCGCCGTGGGCGTGAGCGCGCGCACGATGTCTTGCGCCACCGAGGGCTTTTCGGCAATTACCAAAGTCTTTAGAACTGTCGTCATATCTGCTGTGCCAATCTTTTTTTGAGTACCCGGCTTGGGAACTCCTACAATGCGCTTCTCACGCGTGCGCGCACGCACACGCGTACACACTCAACATACCAAATTTTTGCCGTGGCTACCAAAACCGTTTCGAAAAAGCCCTCCCCCTCCATCGGCCCGGCGAGCGGTCGCCGCATCCAAACCCGGCTCTCGGGTGTGCATGGCAAGGGCGTGTTTGCCGTGCAAGACCTGGCCGAAGGCGAGGTCTTGCTGGAATACGTGGGCGAGATCATCAGCTGGAAAGAAGCCCTGCGCCGCCACCCGCACGACCCCAAAGACCCCAACCACACCTTTTATTTTCAGATCGACGACGCACGGGTAATCGACGCCAAACACGGCGGCAACTCCTCGCGCTGGATCAACCACAGCTGCGCGCCCAATTGCGAAGCCGACGAAGACGGCGGCCGGGTCTTCATCAAAGCCCTGCGCAACATCAAAGCGGGCCAAGAGTTGTTTTACGACTACGGCCTGGTCATCGACGAGCGCTACACGCCCAAACTCAAGGCCGAATATCCCTGCTGGTGCGGTGCCAAGGCCTGTCGTGGCACCTTGCTGGCCCCCAAACGGCGCAGCTAAGGCGTGGGTAGCTTGGAGCCATCTACCGCCGTCCACGCCCTCGGCAGCGTGGCAGAGTCGATTTGGCTAGCCGTCGAGCCGCGCCTGCCCGGTTTGAGCGTAGAAGTGCTGCCGCAGATCGACTCCACCAACTCCGAGCTGATGCGCCGTGCCCGTGCCGGTCAGACCACCCCCACGCTCTTGGTGGCCGCATCGCAAAGCGCTGGGCGCGGGCGCTTGGGCAAGCGCTGGCGCAGCGACGCCAGCGCTTTGACCTTCTCGCTCGGCCTAGAACTGGCCCCGGCCGACTGGTCGGGTCTGTCGCTGGCCGTGGGCGTGGCGGTAGCCGAGGCCTTGCACCCGACCATTCAGATCAAATGGCCCAACGACCTGTGGCTGCACGAGCGCAAGCTGGCAGGCATCTTGGTCGAGACGGCTTCTTTTTTTAGTAGCAGCTCCAGTAGCAGTGGCACCGCCTCTGGCGAGCCCGGCGCGCGCTACACGGTGATTGGCATCGGCATCAACATCGCGCCGCGCGCCGCCGAGGGCTTGGCCACCCCACCGGCTTGGCTGCAAGAGCTTGTGCCCGGCATCAGCGCTGCACAAACTTTAGAGCGCATCGCCCTGCCCTTGGTGGTAACGCTGCAAGCCTTTTGCCTCAGCGGTTTTGCAGCCTTGGCTGAGCGCTACGCCGCACGCGACCTGCTGAGCGGCCGCAGTGTGCAATTGTCCGACGACCGCACTGGCGTGGCGCAGGGGGTGTCTGCCAATGGGGCTTTGTTACTGCGCGCCGCCACGGGCCTGCAAGCCATTACCAGCGCCGAAGTGAGCGTACGCCCCAGCGCTGTGCACGATCTGGCAAAGGCCCACTGAACCATGCTGCGCATTGCCCTGCTCATCTTGCTCTTGGCCAATGGCGCTTACTGGGCCTGGACGCAGGGTGCGTTGGCGGTGCTAGGTTTTGCCCCCGTGGGCCAGCGCGAGCCCCAGCGCGTGACCCAACAAATTCGCCCCGAGGCTTTGCGCGTGCTGAGCGTGCAAGAGCTGCGCAAGCTCGACGGCCCTCCTACACAGGTCGCCGCGACCAACGGCAAAGGCGCCGAATGCTTGCAAGCGGGCCTGTTTGACGAACGCCAAACCGCCAGCCTGCGCACCAGCTTGGGCACTGCACTGCCCAGCGGCAGTTGGCAATTGGAAAGCGGCATCGAACCCGCACGCTGGTTGATCTACATGGGCAAGTACCCCAGCGCCGAGGCCTTAACCCGCAAAAAAAGCGAGCTACAGCAGATTGGCGTGAAGTACGAAGACGTGCCCGTGGCCAGCTTGCAATTGGGTTTGAGTTTGGGTAGCTTTGGCTCGCAAACCGAGGCCAACCAAACGTTGGGCAGTTTGGCCCAGCGCGGGGTGCGCACCGCACGGGTAGTGGCCGAGCGCGCCGAGCTACGCGGCCAAAGCTTGAAGCTGCCCGCAGTAGACGAGGCCCTGCGTGGCAAACTCGATGCGCTCAAGCCCCTGCTGTTTGGCAAAGCCCTAAAGAGCTGCTCTTAGAACGACTCTTCAGGCTTGCTCTGCAAACTGTTTGCAGGCGCTCTCAGCGCCTGCGCTGGGCTTATTTAGCCGCGACGACGCGCACCATCTCGAGCGTCTTGTTGGAGTAGCCCCACTCGTTGTCGTACCAAGCGATGACCTTCACAAAAGTACTGTCGAGCGCGATACCCGCATCGGCGTCAAACACACTGGTGCAGACCTCGCCACGGAAGTCGGTGGCCACCACTTTGTCTTCGGTGTAGCCCAACACGCCCTTGAGCGCACCCTGGCTCTGCGCCTTCATCTCGGCGCAAATCTCGGCGTAACTAGCTTCTTTGTTCAGCTCCACCGTCAGGTCGATCACCGACACATCACTGGTGGGCACGCGAAAGCTCATGCCGGTGAGTTTTTTGTTCAGCTCAGGAATCACCACGCCCACGGCCTTGGCCGCGCCCGTGCTCGATGGAATGATGTTTTCTAAAATGCCACGGCCACCGCGCCAGTCTTTGTTGCTCGGGCCGTCAACGGTTTTTTGTGTGGCGGTGGTGGCATGCACCGTGGTCATCAGGCCGCGCTTGATACCCCATTTGTCGTTCAGCACCTTGGCCACCGGGGCCAAGCAGTTGGTGGTGCAACTGGCGTTGCTGATGATGGCTTGGCCAGCATAGGTTTTGTCGTTCACGCCAAACACAAACATTGGCGTGTCGTCTTTGCTGGGAGCCGACATCACCACTTTT
>CANFOR010000033.1 GCA_947448675.1 Betaproteobacteria bacterium | reverse complement strand
AGGCAGGCCTTGGAAGCGGATGCTGCGCATGCTGGTCGAGCCCGCTGCTGCAGCGCCGCCCGCCAGGGCAGTGTTCATGCGCCCAGCTCGTCGGCGCGGGTTTGGGCCAGTGCAAAGTCGAGGTCACCGCTGTAGATGGCGCGGCCACAGATCACGCCCTGAATGCCTTCGGACTCCACTGCGCAGAGCTTTTCAATGTCGGCCATGTTCGACAGGCCACCTGAGGCGATCACCGGGATGCTCAGCGCTTGCGCGAGCTTGACGGTGGCCTCGATGTTGATGCCGCTGAGCATGCCGTCGCGGCCAATGTCGGTGTAGATGATGGACTCCACGCCCCAGTCTTCAAACTTTTTGGCCAGATCGATCACCTCGTGGCCGGTGAGCTTGCTCCAGCCGTCGGTGGCGACCTTGCCGTCTTTGGCGTCGAGGCCGACGATGATGTGGCCGCCAAAGGCGCTGCAAGCGTCTTTCAAAAAGCCAGGGTTCTTGACCGCCGCCGTGCCGATGATGACGTAGGCCAAGCCCGCGTCGATGTAGCGTTCAATGGTGTCGAGGTCGCGAATGCCGCCCCCCAGCTGCACCGGGATGTCGTCGCCCACGGCTTTGAGGATGGATTTAATGGCCGCAAAGTTTTGCGGCTTGCCGGCAAAGGCGCCGTTCAAATCGACCAAGTGCAGGCGGCGCGCGCCTTTGTTGAGCCAGGTTTGCGCCATGGCGGCGGGGTCTTCACCAAAGATGGTGGACTGGGCCATGTCGCCTTGTTTAAGGCGAACGCAGTGACCGTCTTTCAGGTCGATCGCAGGAATGAGTTGCATAGTGCCGGTGGGGCGAAAGATGTCGGGTGATAGATCGGTTCAAGCCAAGCTGCAAACAGATGGGGCGCGCACTACTTTAGATTTCCCAGTGAAGAAAATTTTTGTAGAGGGCCAGACCGTGGGCTGCACTTTTTTCGGGGTGGAATTGGGTTGCGAAAATATTATCGCGCGCAATCGCCGCTGTGAAGCGTGCGCCATAGTCTGCTTCACCCACACTGTGGCGCTTATCAGACGGTTGGGCATAAAAGCTGTGCACAAAATAGAAAAAACTGCCGTCGGGAACACCCTCCCACACCGGGTGGGGCTGGCTTTGCAACACCTGGTTCCAGCCCATCTGCGGCACTTTGTAGCGGCTGCCGTCGGCCTGGGTTTGGCCTGCCAAATCGAACTTGCGCACCTCGCCGGGGATGAGCCCTAGGCACTGCACGTCTTGCTCTTCGCTGTGGCTGAGCAGCATTTGCATGCCTACGCACACGCCCATCAGCGGTTTATTCGCTGCGGCATGTAGCACGGCGGCATACATGCCCGAGTCGTGCAGCTCGCGCATGCAGTCGCGCATGCCGCCTTGGCCGGGCAACACCACACGCTCAGCGGCCAACACTTCTTGCGGCGTGCGCGCCCACACCACCTCGATGCCCGAGCCCTGCGCCGCATGCACCACCGCCTGGGTGACGGAGCGCAGATTGCCCATGCCGTAGTCGACGACTGCTACTGTTTTCATAGCTGCTTACGCACTGTTTATGCGCCTTTCAGGCATTTTTTACCCTGAAAATGGCTCACAAACTGCCCTTGGTCGAGGCAATCGAGTCCATGGCGCGGGGGTCGAACTCCAATGCCATGCGCAGGGCGCGGGCAAAGGCTTTGAACACGGTTTCGCACTGGTGGTGGGCGTTCTCGCCACGCAGGTTGTCAATGTGCAGGGTGACGAAAGCGTGGTTGACAAAACCCTGGAAAAACTCGTGCGCCAACTGCACATCAAAAGTGCCGATCATGCCGCTCTTGAACGGCACATTCATGATGAGCCCTGGGCGACCAGAAAAGTCGATGACCACGCGGCTCAGGGCCTCGTCGAGTGGCACATAGGCGTGGCCATAGCGGCGGATACCACGCTTGTCGCCCACGGCTTTGTAGACGGCTTGGCCCAGGGTAATGCCCACGTCTTCTACGGTGTGGTGGCCATCGATGTGCAAGTCGCCCTTGGCCTGGATGGCCAAGTCGATCAACCCGTGGCGCGCGATTTGGTCGAGCATATGGTCAAAAAATCCAATGCCCGTAGCCAGGCTGGCGGTGCCGCTGCCGTCCAGGTTGACGCTGGCCGTAATCTGGGTTTCGGCAGTGTTGCGGGTGACTTCGGCGATGCGCATGGTGGCAAAATTTCAAGGGGTTTCAGAGGAGAGCATGATAACATTCACCTCTCGCAACACCACTTGCGGGCCTCATGTTGCTGAGGCTCTGCGCAACTTTTAATAAGCCCTCGATGAGCCAATACTGGAGCCCTGTTGTCCACGCGCTGACACCCTATGTGCCAGGCGAACAACCCAAACTCGACAAGCTCGTCAAGCTCAATACCAACGAGCATCCCTGGGGGCCATCGCCACGCGCCTTAGAAGCTATACGCGCAGCTACAGATGAAACTCTGCGTTTGTACCCCGATCCAAATTGCGACACCCTCAAGGCCGCACTGGCGCTGCACCATGGCGTGGCGCACTCAGAGGTGTTCGTCGGCAATGGCTCTGACGAAGTCTTGGCCCATGCCTTTATGGCTTTGCTAAACCACCCTCAGGGGCTTTGGTTTCCCGACATCTCCTACAGTTTCTACCCGGTGTACTGCCGCCTGTACGGTATCAGCTCGCGCAAGATAGCGCTGGCACCCGATTTTTCCATTCGAGCCGACGACTACTTGCCCCAAGGCGATCAAGCTGCGGGTGCCATCATCTTTCCCAACCCCAATGCACCAACGGGCCGCGCCTTGCCACTGGCAGAACTGGAGCGTATTGTTGCTGGCAACCCCCAGGCCATGGTGTTGATCGATGAAGCCTACGTAGACTTTGGCTGCGAAAGCGCTGTTCGGCTGGTTGCCAAATACCCCAATCTGCTGGTCGCCCACACCTTCTCTAAAAGCCGCTCTCTCGCTGGGCTGCGCGTGGGCTATGCCATTGGTCAAACCCATTTAATTGAAGCACTGGAGCGCGTTAAAAACAGCTTCAATTCCTACCCTGTTGACCGGCTGGCGCTCGCGGGTGCCGTAGCTTCGGTGCAAGACCAAGACTATTTCAAAGCCAGTTGCGCCGAAGTGATCGCGGTGCGTGAAACGCTGGTACGCGACTTGCGGGCCTTGGGTTTCGAAGTGCTGCCCTCAGCAGCCAACTTCATCTTCACGCAACACCCAAAAGCTTCAGGTGCCGTGTTGACCGACGGCTTGCGGGCGCGGGCCATCATCGTGCGGCACTTCAAACTGCCGCGCATCGACAACTTCATGCGCATCACCGTAGGAACGCCGGAGCAATGCCAGGCCTTGGTTGCCGCGCTCAAGAGCATGCTGCAGAGCGATTACGCGAAGCTCGAAGGTCGCTAGAACGCATATTTGTTATTTCAAGATCAAATCTTGAAATAACAAATACTCACGCTCTCGGCGCATCTCCACTGACAGCCTACCGAAGCCGCATCTCCGCTGCGCGGGCATGCGCCTGCAAGCCTTCGCCGTGCGCGAGCACCGAGGCTATGCGGCCCAGCACTTGCGCGCCCTGCTCGCTCACTTCGATGATGCTGCTGCGTTTTTGAAAGTCGTACACGCCCAGCGGGCTGCTAAAGCGGGCGGTGCCGCTGGTGGGCAGCACGTGGTTAGGGCCAGCGCAGTAGTCGCCTAAGGATTCGCTGGTGAATGCTCCTAAAAATATAGCGCCTGCGTGTTTGAGCAAGGGCTCCCAGCGGTGCGGCTCGCGGCTCGATATTTCTAAGTGCTCGGGCGCAATGCGGTTACTGAGAGCGCAGGCCTCTTCCATACTGCGGGTGTGGATCAGCGCACCGCGGTCGTTCAGGCTTTTAGCGATGATGGCTTTGCGCGGCATCTCGGGCAACAGGTGCTCGATGCTGGCCTGCACGGCGTCGATATAGGCTGCGTCGGGGCAGAGCAAAATGCTTTGCGCCAGCTCGTCGTGTTCGGCTTGGCTGAACAGGTCCATGGCCACCCAGTCGGGTGGGGTGGAGCCATCGGCCAACACCAAAATTTCACTCGGGCCCGCGATCATGTCAATACCGACCATGCCAAACACGCGCTTCTTGGCGCTGGCCACATAGGCATTGCCAGGGCCGGTGATTTTGTCAACCTTGGGAATGGTGGCTGTGCCGTAGGCCAGGGCCGCTATGGCCTGCGCGCCGCCGATGGTGAAGGCGCGGCTGACACCGGCCACGTAGGCGGCAGCCAGCACCAAGGCGTTCTTCTCGTTGCGCGGCGTAGGCACAACCATGATGATCTCGCCCACGCCCGCCACATGCGCCGGGATGGCGTTCATCAAAACGCTCGATGGGTAGGCTGCTTTACCGCCGGGCACGTAGATGCCGACGCGGTCGAGCGGGGTGACTTTTTGGCCGAGCAAGCTGCCGTCGGCGTCGCGGTAGCTCCAGCTCTCGCCATTGGCCTTTTTCTGTGCCGCGTGGTAGCTGCGCACCCTCGCTGCGGCTTGCTGCAGGGCTTGGCTTTGTTCGGCAGGCAGCGCGTCAAAGGCGGCTTTGAGTTCGGCCTGGGTCAACTCCAATGCCGCCACACTGGCGGCCTGCACGCCGTCCCAACGCGCGGTGTATTCCAGCACGGCTGCGTCGCCGCGTTTTTGCACGTCGGCCAAGATGGCTTCTACGCTGTGCTCGATGGCAGCATCGGTTTGCGCATTCCAGTGCAATTTAGCCTGAAATTTTTGATCAAAATCGGCTGAGAGCGTTGACAGACGCGCGGGAGCAGCTATTAAATTCATAGCGTTTAATTTACGGATTACGCTTTTGCACGGCTGCTGCAAAGGCGTCGATGATGGCGCGAATCGGCTCCTGCTTGAGCTTGAGCGCGGCTTGGTTGACCACCAAGCGCGAGCTGATGTCGATGATGTGCTCGACCTCGACCAAATGATTGGCCTTGAGCGTATTGCCAGTCGACACCAGGTCAACGATCGCGTCAGCCAGGCCGGTGAGTGGGGCCAACTCCATGCTGCCATAGAGCTTGATCAAGTCCACATGCACGCCCTTGGCGGCAAAAAATTCGCGCGCAATCGCTACGTATTTAGTAGCAACCTTGAGGCGCGAGCCTTGCTTGACGGCACTGGCGTAGTCAAAATCGGCACGCACCGCCACACTGACGCGGCATTTGGCAATTTGCAAATCGAGCGGTTGGTACAGGCCCTGGCTGCCCGACTCCATCAGCGTGTCTTTGCCGGTCACGCCCATGTCGGCGCCGCCGTACTGCACATAGGTGGGCACGTCGGAGGCACGCACCAGCACCACCCGCACACCGGCTTGGTTGGTGGCCAAAATCAGCTTGCGTGATTTTTCGGGGTCTTCGAGTACTTCGATGCCCGCCGCTGCGAGCAGGGGCAGGGTTTCATCAAAGATACGACCTTTTGAAAGTGCGAGAGTAATCATTGAATTCTTTCAATGTCGGCACCGAGGCCACGCAGCTTGGCTTCCATTTGGTCGTAGCCCCGGTCGAGGTGGTAGATGCGGTCTACCACCGTCTCGCCGCTGGCCACCAAACCGGCGATCACCAGCGAGGCCGAGGCGCGCAAGTCGGTGGCCATCACGGTTGCGCCGCTGAGTTTGTCTACGCCTTCCATGACAGCGACCTTGCCATCGATTTGGATTTTGGCACCCAGACGCACCATTTCGTTCACGTGCATGAAGCGGTTTTCAAAAATGGTTTCAGTGACCTTGGCATTGCCCAGCGCCACGCAATTGAGTGCCATGAATTGAGCTTGCATATCGGTGGGAAAGCCGGGGTATTCGGTGGTGCGAAAACTCTGCGCCTTCAAGCGGCCCGAGGCTTGCACGCGAATGCCACTCTCCACTGCGGTGACCGCGGCACCCGCTTCGCGCAGCTTGTCGATCACCGCGTCGAGATGGTCGGCGCGGCCGTGTTTCAAAACCACATCACCACCGGTGGCCGCAACGGCGCATAAGAAGGTGCCGCACTCAATGCGATCGGCCACCACTTGGTGGCTACAGCCTCGCAAGCGCGCCACACCTTGGATGCGAATTTTGCTCGTGCCATGGCCTTCGATCTGGGCACCCATGGCGATCAGCATCTCGGCGAGGTCAGAAATTTCTGGCTCTTGCGCCGCGTTTTCGAGCACCGTTTCGCCATCGGCCAAAGCGGCGGCCATAAGAAAGTTTTCAGTGCCGGTAACGGTGACCATGTCGGTGGTAATGCGCGCGCCATGCAGCCGGGTTTGGCCCTTCGCCAGCTTGGCGATCATGTAGCCGTGCTCGACCACAATCTCGGCGCCCATAGCCTGCAAGCCCTTGATGTGCTGGTCTACCGGGCGCGAGCCAATCGCGCAGCCGCCGGGCAAAGACACCGTGGCCTCGCCAAAGCGCGCCAACAGCGGGCCCAGGGCCAGCACCGAGGCACGCATGGTTTTTACCAGCTCGTAGGGCGCTTCGGGTGAGCTCAAAGCGCTGGCATCGATGCGCACTGCGCCGTCTTCACCACGCTCGGCCAGCACTCCCATGTTGCGAATCAACTTGAGCATGGTCGAAACATCTTGCAAGCGCGGCACATTGCGCAACACCACCGGCTCGGCCGTTAGCAGGGCTGCGCACAGCTCGGGCAGAGCGGCGTTTTTAGCACCCGATACCAAGACCTCGCCGTGGAGCTGGCGCCCACCGCGAATCAGTAATTTGTCCATGTCACACTCAATGCTGGTGGTTGGCCCACAGGTGGGCGCTTATTGCGATAAGGCCAGCCATTCGGCAGGCGTATGGGTTTTCATCGACAGGGCATGCACCTCGTCGGTATGCATTTTGGCGCCCAGCGTGGCGTAGACGCGCTGGTGGCGTTGAATCAGGCGTTTGCCCTCGAACGCGGCCGAGACAATGGTGGCATACCAATGGCGGCCGTCCCCCTCCAACTCGATGTGTTCACAGGCCAGGCTTGCGGAGATAAGGGTTTTGAGTTCGTCTGCGGTCATGAACGTATTTTGTAGCCAATGCGCAGCAAATGCACTGCCAGTGCTGCGACCAAGATAAAAGCCGTGCCCACCACCGCCAGGCTGGTCCAAGGCGAGACATCGCTCACGCCAAAGAAGCCATAGCGAAAGCCGTCAATCATGTAGAAAAACGGGTTGAGGTGGCTCACGGTTTGCCAAAACGGCGGGAGAGAATGGATGGAATAAAACACGCCCGACAAAAACGTCATGGGCATGATGATGAAGTTTTGAAAACCCGCCATTTGGTCAAACTTCTCGGCCCACAAACCGGCAATCAGTCCCAAGCTGCCCAGCATGGCCGCGCCCAACACGGCAAACACCACGATCCACAGCGGGGCGACAAAGCTCAAATGCGCAAACCAAGCCGTGACGATGAACACCCCTGTACCTACTGCCAAACCGCGCACGACCGACGAACCCACGTAGGCAAAGAACCAGCTCCAATGGCCCAGCGGCGTGAGCAACAGAAATACCAAGTTGCCCATGATTTTGCTCTGCACCAGGCTCGACGAGCTATTGGCAAAGGCGTTTTGTAGCACGCTCATCATGACCAAGCCCGGCACCAAAAACGCGGTGTAGCTGAGTTGGTTATAGACCTTGACATTGCCCTCAAGCACATGGCCAAAAATCAACATGTAGAGCACGGCGGTAAGCACCGGCGCGGCGACGGTTTGGAAGCCGACCTTCCAAAAACGCAGCACCTCTTTGTACAAAAGCGTTTGCCAACCGGTCATGGGTGTTCTCCCATCACGTCGAGGAAGACATCTTCTAAATCGGCTTTGCGAATTTCAACGTCTTCGGCTTTCAGGCCCGCCTCGCGGATGGCGGCGAGGTACTGCTCGATTTCGGCTGCGTTGTGCGCGGGGAACTGCACGATGCGTCCGGTGATACGGGCTTTGTCGGCCAGCTGCTTGGGTAGTTCGCTATCAATTTTGAAGCGCAACACATTGCTCGATGCAGATTTGAGCAACTCGCTGGTGCGGTCTAAGGCCACCACTTTGCCGTTTTTCAGCATGGCAATGCGGCCGCACAGGGCTTCAGCCTCTTCCAGGTAATGGGTCGTCAGCAGCACGGTGGAGCCCTGCTTGTTGAGCTTGGCGATGAATTGCCACAGGGTTTGGCGCAGCTCCACGTCGACGCCTGCTGTGGGCTCGTCGAGCACGATCACCGGTGGCTTGTGCACCAAGGCCTGCGCCACCAGTACGCGGCGCTTCATGCCACCGGAGAGCTGGCGCATATTGGAGTCGGCTTTGCCGGCCAGGCCCAGGCTCTCGAGCAGCTCGTCGATCCAGGCGTCGTTGTTCTTCACGCCAAAGTAACCCGACTGAATGCGCAGCGCCTCGCGCACATTGAAGAAAGGGTCAAACACCAGCTCTTGTGGCACCACTCCGAGTTTGCGCCGAGCGGCAGCGAAATCGCTGCGCACATTGCTGCCGTGCACGGTGATGTCGCCCGAAGTGGCGCGCACCAAGCCCGCTAAAATGCTGATCAAGGTGGTTTTGCCTGCACCGTTGGGGCCGAGCAGGCCAAAAAACTCGCCCTCTTCAATGTCAAAGCGCACGCCGTCCAAGGCCTGGGTATTCCCTTTGGCCGAGGCATAGGTTTTGGAGACGGATTGGAAAGAGACAGCGGCCATGAAAGCCGCTATTTTAGCCTGTGCAGGCTCACGGCGCGGCGGGCAGGAGCGCGGCTACTCCGTACAAGCCCGCGAGCTTGCGCAAATCGGCAGGCAATTGGCGTACCGAAAAACTTTTACCCTGCGCCAGCGCCTCACGGCGGCACTCTAACAGCACGGCCAGAGCGCTGGAGTCGAAATGGGTGAGCGCAGCCGCTTCCACCACCACCGCGCGCTCGGACTGCTTGCGCAAAGCCTGGGCGAGCATGTCTGCGCAGGCCTTGGCCTGCTTGTGGGTGAGTTCAGCGGGTAGAACCAGCATGTGCAGGCCTGCTTATTTTTTGGCGTTGGCTTTGTTGCGCTCGCTCAAGGAATTGATCAAACCGTCGATGCCCTTGGCGTTGATTTCTTCCGAGAATTGGCCACGGTAGGTTTCTACCAACCACACGCCCAATACGTTGAGGTCATAAATCTTCCAACCCGTCGCGGGTGCGCTGGCTTTTTCCAGGCGGTAGTCGAGCTGAATCGGGTCGCCGCGGCCACGCACTTCGCTGCGCACGATCACTTCGGTGTCTTCCGGCGCTGCGCGCAGGGGTTTGAGCGCAATGGTCTGGTCTTTTACCCGGGCCAGCGCGCCCGAGTAGGTGCGCACCAACAGGGTCTTGAACTCGTCCTGCAAACGCTTTTGCTGCTCGGGCGTGGCTTGGCGCCAGCTGCGGCCCACGGCAGACGCCGTCATGCGCTGAAAATTCATGTTGGGCAAGATTTTTTCATCGACCAAGGCCATCACCTTGCTGGCATCACCCGCTTGAATGGCTTTGTCGTTTTTGATGGTCTCTAGCAAGTCTGCCGACAGGCGTTTGACCATCGCGTCAGGGGCTTCGTCTGCAGCAAAGGCTGCGAGGGCTGCGAGCAAGCTGCTAGCAGCCATGAACAAGCCTAAAAAAGAGCGACGGTATTGCAAAAACTTCATGGTATGGCTTTCAAACGTGGCGAGGCCACATGGCTTTAACGGCTGAGCATGGCGGGCTGACTACCCCTAGAATGCGTCGCATCGTAACAAACTGTGGGCTAAGCACGGGTTGTGGCTTATTTCTCGGGCGCGTCGGAATTATCCGACTCGCTCTCACGCAGCTGAAGTTTGCCTCGGTAAATTTCCGAGTCGCGGCTTTGCAAGTAAGCGTCGCGGGTGAAGGTGTATTTGTCCAGCGCAATTTGGTCGAGCAGCTCGCCCGCGCTCAAGAGCTTGGCGCGCTGGTCAATGCCGCGCAGCAGGTACAGGCTGTTGCGCGAATCAATGTCTTTGAGGTTCCACACCGGGTCACCCTTGGAATACACCAAGACCGAAGCCGTGTCGCGCACGCTCGACGGCCCCAAGAGCGGCAGCACAATGTAGGGGCCTGTGGGCACGCCCCAGCGCCCCAGGGTTTGGCCAAAGTCTTGCGAGTGGCGCTCAATGCCAAACTCGCCCGCAATGTCGATCAAGCCGCCCAGGCCAAAGAAGGTGTTCATGGCAACGCGCACAGCGTTGTCGATGGCCAAGGTGGGCCGAAACTGCAAAACCGAGTTGACGAAGGACCACATGTCTTTGATGTTGCCAAAGAAGTTGTACACGCCTGTGCGCACGGGTGATGGCAGCACGTCGCGGTAGGCCGTGGCCACCGGCTTGAGCACGGCACGGTCAACGCCGTCGTTGAATTTTGACACCGAGCGATTCAGTGGCTCTAGCGGGTCGCGCGGGTTGGCATTGGGCCCGGCAGCACAGCCAAAAAGTCCAGAAACGCCCGCCAATACTGCGTAGACCGCTATTTTTTTAATAGCAAATGAGGTTTTAGAAAGTGCCGTCATTTTTTACCATTGGTCCCTGAAGGTGCACTGCTGTCGGCGGCTTTGCTGTAGAGAAACTGCGAAATTAAATTCTCTAACACCACGGCCGACTGGGTTTGTTTAATCATATCGCCAGCGGCCAAGTTTTTCTCGTCGGCACCGGCTTCAATGCCAATGTACTGTTCACCCAACAGGCCGCTGGTGAGAATTTTGAGCGAGCTGTCTTTGGGGAAGGCGTAGCGATTTTGCATAGCCAAGACGACCTTGGCCTGAAAGCCTTTGTCGTCAAACACAATGGAGTCCACCCGGCCCACCACCACACCCGCGCTCTTGACGGCAGCGCGTGCCTTGAGGCCGCCGATGTTGTCAAACTTGGCCGTGACTTTGTAGCTGCTGTCAAAACTCAGGCTGAGCAAATTGGCCGACTGCAAGGCCAAGAACAAGATCGCCGCTGCACCTAGCAGAACAAAAAGTCCGACCCACACATCATTTTTACTGCGTTGCATACTGCTCTCCTAAATACTGAACATCAAGGCGGTGAGGATGAAGTCCAAAGCCAGCACGGCTAAAGACGCCATCACCACCGTGCGCGTGGTAGCGCGCGACACGCCCTCGGGCGTGGGCTGGGCTTCATAGCCTTGCAGCAGGGCTACAAAGCTGACCGTTAAGCCAAACACAAAACTTTTGACGACGCCGTTGCCCACGTCGCGCCAGACGTCAACGCCGCCTTGCATTTGACTCCAAAACGCGCCGGGGTCTACGCCGATCATCAGCACGCCCACGGCCCAACCGCCAATGATGCCCACTGCGCTGAACACCGCCGCTAGCAAAGGCATGGCGATTACACCAGCCCAAAAGCGCGGCGCCAATATGCGTTGCACCGGGTCAACTGCCATCATTTCCATCGCAGCCAGTTGCTCGCCCGCCTTCATCAAACCAATTTCAGCGGTGAGCGAGGTGCCCGCGCGCCCAGCAAACAGCAAAGCCGTGACCACCGGGCCCAACTCGCGCACCAAGCTCAGGGCCACTAACAAACCCAGGGCTTCGGTGGAGCCATACCGTGCCAAGGTGTAGTAACCCTGCAAGGCCAAGACCAAGCCCACAAACAGACCTGAAACGCCAATGATCGTGAGCGAGTAATTGCCCAAAAAATGCACTTGGTCGCGCACCAGAGCAAAACGCCGAACACATGCACCCAAGGTGCCCAGCAGGCGCACCAACAACCGCGCTGCATAGCCCCAGCTGGCCAGCTTGCTGCGCACGGCAAAGCCGACATCGGCTGGTTTGTACCAAGTCATGATGGTGTAGCCCCCACGCCAAAGTCTTGTTCGGCCGTTGCGCCGGGGTAGTGAAAGCGCACCGGCCCGTCGGCCAGGGCGTGCACAAACTGGTGCACCAAGGGGTCTTCTGAATGGCGCACCTCGTCGGGCGTGCCCTGCGCAGCGATCTTGCCATTGGCCAAAATAATCACTTTATCGGCAATGCGAAAGGTCTCTTCCAGGTCGTGCGAGACGATCACGCTGGTGATGCCCAAGGTGTCGTTGAGCTGGCGAATCAGTTGCGCCGAAGTTCCCAGCGAAATCGGGTCGAGCCCGGCAAAGGGCTCGTCGTACATGATGAGGTCGGGGTCGAGCACGATGGCCCGCGCTAGCGCCACGCGCCGCGCCATACCGCCGGAGACTTGCGAAGGCATCAGCTCACGCGCACCGCGCAGGCCGACGGCGCCCAGCTTCATCAGCACAATGTCGCGGACCAAGGCTTCGGGCAAGTCGGTGTGCTCGCGCAGCGGAAAGGCCACGTTGTCGAACACGCTAGAGTCGGTAAACAGCGCGCCAAACTGGAACAGCATGCCCATGCGGCGGCGCGCGGCATACAGGCCTGCGGCATCGAGCAGGGCCACGTTTTGGCCGTCAAACAGGCACGCACCGGCTTGCGCTCGGTATTGGCCGCCAATCAGGCGCAACACCGTGGTTTTGCCGCCGCCCGAAGCGCCCATCAAGGCAGTGACTTTGCCGCGCGGAATGCTCAGTGAGACGCCATCCAAAATCAAACGCTGGCCATAGCCAAAGCTTAAGGAGCGCAGTTCGACGAGAGATGGAGTTGGGTCAGTAGAAAGCATTAAGGCTCAGGGGGTCGCAGTTCTGTGATGATAAGGTATACGGGCAAACCCTGCGTAAAGCAGCCTGTGCCCATATGGTCTAAATAGACCATATGCAAATAGTGAAGGGTTTCGTACGATAGGCTGCCTATGGAACAACCTATTTTGCGCCTCGGTTTGATCGGCTTTACAGACAGTGTGTCGGCGCAGATCAGTGACTGGCTTTTGAACGAGCCGCGCAATTGGCCGCGCTGGTGCTTTAGCAACTTTGACCACGCCGACGCCTGGATCATCAATGGCAGCAGCATCCACGGCTTTACCAATGACGAGCTGCTGCTCAAAACCAATCACCCGACGCGAGAATGGCTGCATCTCAACCCAGCCAAGATGACGCGGCCCGTGGCCTTTGCCGGGCGCTTGCCCAGTGCCTTGGAAATTGCCGACCGCGTGGACTTCAGCTCGCACACCAGCATTCGCCAGCAATTGCGCAATTTTGAAGCTTGGCTGCGGCCTCTGCGGGCGCAATTCACATTGGGCGCCGATGTCTTGGAACGCGAAGCCGAGCTGGGCAGTGGCATTTACCATGTCAACCTGCAAGGGCACTTGTTGGCGGTGATTGATACGGTCAAGTCGCGCATGGGCCTGGCCCCGACCGCACGTCCGGTGGATTTGACTCAGGCCACTTGGGATCGCAGGCCGATGTCGGCCGACCTCATTCCCGATAACTTCATCAAAATGTCGCTGGGCAAGCTCAAGCTGATTTACGCAACCCGCACCCAGAGCGATATTTTGCCGCCCTCCCTGCGCACAGAAACGCTCTACCCGCGCCGCGAGCTACTGCAGTCGAGCTGGATGGAAGAAGAGCACTGGCTGCTGCTGCAAGCCCTGCACAGCAAGGCCAGCAGCTTCGAGGCGCTGATGGAGCGCACCGGCATGCCTGCCAATATGTTGGCGCATTACCTAGCCCCCTTGCACTTTGCCAAGCTCGTGACCACCAAGGCGCAAAGCGCTTTGAAAGACAAGACCCACACCAGCGGCAGCGAGAGCGTGCCCGCCAGTGCCTTTGGAGCCGACTCTGCGCCCCATGTACCGACTTACTCGCTTACCGCGGCAAGTCGCTAAAGCCCATCAAAAACTCATCCACGCTGCGCGCGGCTTGGCGGCCCTCACGAATCGCCCAAACCACCAAGCTCTGGCCACGGCGTATGTCACCCGCGACGAATACCTTGGCCACATTGGTTGCGTAGCCGCCAATGAACTCGGTGCTGGCCTTGGCATTGCCGCGTGCGTCTTTGTCGATGCCAAAAGCTTCTAGCACCGAGGCCACCGGCGCGGTAAAGCCCATAGCCAACAACACCATGTCGGCAGGGTAGGTTTTTTCGGTGCCCGCAATTTCCACCAGCTTGCCGTCTTTCATTTCGACGTGCACGGTTTTGAGGCCCGTGAGCTTGCCGTCTTTGCCAATGAACTCTTTGGTGGAAATAGCGAATTCGCGCACGCAGCCTTCTTCGTGGCTGGAGCTGGTGCGCAGCTTGAGTGGCCAATACGGCCAAGTCATGGGGCGGTTTTCTTCTTCGGGCGGCTGGGGCATCACCTCAAACTGCGTCATACTCACAGCACCATGGCGGTTGCTGGTACCCACGCAGTCGCTGCCGGTGTCACCACCGCCAATGACGATCACGTGCTTGCCATCGGCGCGCAATTGGTCTTTGAACTTGTCGCCTGCATTGACCTTGTTTTGTTGCGGCAAAAACTCCATGGCGAAATGCACGCCAGCCAGCTCCCGGCCGGGCACAGGCAGGTCGCGCGACTGCTCGGCACCGCCGGTGAGCAGCACCGCGTCGAAATCTTTTTTCAGTTGCTCGGGGCTGATGCTCTCTTTGGCCCAGTTGGTGACCTTGCTGCCCTTGGGCAGAGCGCCCACCATCACGCCACAGCGAAACTCCACGCCTTCGGCCTGCATCTGCTCCACGCGGCGGTCAATGTGGGTCTTCTCCATTTTGAAGTCGGGGATGCCGTAGCGCAGCAGGCCGCCCGCGCGGTCGTTCTTCTCGAACAAGGTCACGCTATGGCCCGCGCGTGCCAGTTGCTGGGCCGCAGCCATGCCTGCGGGGCCAGAGCCAACCACAGCAACTTTTTTGCCGGTTTTGATCTTGGCCACCTGCGGCTTGACCCAGCCCTCGGCCCAAGCGCGGTCGATGATGGCGTGCTCAATGCTCTTGATGCCCACTGCATCATCGTTCACATTCAGCGTGCAGGCGGCTTCGCAGGGGGCGGGGCAAATGCGGCCCGTGAACTCGGGGAAATTGTTGGTGCTGTGCAGCACCGTGATGGCGTTTTGCCAGTCGCCTTGGAACACCAGCTCGTTGAAGTCGGGAATGATGTTGTTCACCGGGCAGCCGTTGTTGCAAAACGGCGTGCCGCAGTCCATGCAACGCGCACTTTGCTTTTTGGCAGCCGAGTCGTCCAGGCCAATGACGAACTCTTTGTAGTTTTTGAGCCGCTCTACCACGGGCTTATAGCCCTCTTCGATGCGTTCAAATTCCATGAAACCGGTGACTTTACCCATGATTTTCTTTCGATCAGTTGCGTCCGTCGTACGCGAGTTGAAATAGATTTTTTAACAGTTCCGCATGTGCTGATATGTCGTCTGAATTGAGCTTGATTCGATACGCACCTCTTCTCGCGTACTCCAACAGCTCCAGTCCCGAATCATTCAACTGCCTATCAATCTCTTCGCTCATAGGCATTTTCAGAGAGACTTTGACCCCAATTTTCTGCGGCCGGAAGGTCGCAAAATTGAAGGCGATGCCTTGGCGCTGTAAACCGATGTAGTGCTTGTTTGGCTTCAGCTCAAGGGATGGGTCAATTTGTTTGCAAATCGCCAACAAATCGTAGGCTAATTTGACAGTTTCGGATGTTCCAATTTTTTCCCAATCTTGAAAGCTTGCAGGCTCATAGGTAGACTCGTCGTCATCACTGAGCCCTCTCGGCATTTCATCGAGAACGCGCGTGAAATGTAGCGCAACACCTTCTGACGTTTCTATAGCGCTCAATTGCAGCACGATCAGTGGTATCACGCCATTAAATAATCGCAAAACATTCAAAAATCGCGCCGTCACATTTTCTGCAATTAGTACTGCTTTGTGCTCGTACTGAGGATAGCGAACGCGCTCAATATCCCAATACTCAATGGTGCGAATAATGTGCGTTTCATCAGTTGCCCCTAACTGAATTTCGACTTCATATCGGATGCTGGCATCAGACTCTTCCAATACGAGGTCAATACGCCCCCCTGTCGGCTGGATACGCTCTTTGTCACGAAGTCTAACGCTACCAAGGCCTAGGATGCCCGGCTCTTCTGCGATGACGCTTTGCAACCACGCCTCATTGAGCGTTGCATGCTGCTTCAAGCCAATCGTCTTGAGTTTGACCAATTTCATCCTTGTTCCTTAGTCACGCTACCGCATAGCGCCGCACATCAATTTCCACACCATCGCGTACCGACTGTTCTGCAGCGGCCAGCAACTGAGCGCTCACAGCTTCGTCCACATAGGCTTCGCCGCAATTGGTGCAAACCTGCGCAGGCACATTTTTAAAGGCCACTACGGCGCCGTCGCGCTCTAGCGTCACTGTAGTGGCAGACAGATGCGTCTGTCCATGTTTGCAAATCACACATTTCATGGCGTTCTCCGAGTGACGTTAGCTTCCCATAAGGCAGGGTCAGGCCGGTACACGGTAATAACAACCTGCTCATCATTGTCGGCTTTGGCTGCGACCACATGCAAGGGCAAACCAGAGGGCACACCAAACCACAGTGCACTGGGCAAGGGTTGGTCGTCTGGGTAGCTTGCAATGACTTCTCCAGACTCCAGCACAGCACGCACCTCGGCTACAGAAATACTTCGCTCGAACATGCGTTTGAGCGCGTGCGTGGACAAAATTAGCTTCATGGTCTATGCATCAACCACGCTTATTTCACCGCAGATGCTATTTTTTTAGTAGCTGCCTTCGCAGTATCTACGGGCGTTTTCAGCATTTTTTCACCTGAAACAGCAGTTTGCGCAGCGGCTTTGGTTGCCATTTCGCCCAGGGCGCGCTTGTACTCGT
>CANFOR010000032.1 GCA_947448675.1 Betaproteobacteria bacterium | reverse complement strand
AATGCTGGTCGGCTCGCTTTGGGCGCAGGGGTCTTGGCCCTTGTTACTGCCTGTGCCAGCCACAAAGCCCCCAATAACGCCCCCGTAGAAGACCGCAACGGCCAAGGCCGTGCCACGGTTGGCGAAGCCACGCCCGCGCCCGTCGCCGCCAAACCACCGCCTGGCATTGAAAACGCGGGCAAGCCTGGTTACTACAGCGTCAAGCCAGGCGACACCTTGATCCGCATTGGCCTGGACACCGGCCAAAACTGGCGCGACGTCGCGCGCTGGAACGGCCTGGACAACCCCAACATCATCGAGGTCGGCCAAGTGCTGCGCGTGGTGCCGCCCAGCGGCGAAAACCCGGTGGCTGTGACCAAGCCGGTGAGCGCAGCAGTGGTTACCGCCGCCGCCCTGCCACCCGCCAGCGGGGCTGCTGTGGGGCGGCCTGGGGCTGGGGCTGCTGCGACGGTTGTGGGCGCTGCTGCAACGGCGGTAACGCCGGGTGCGGCCCCGGCCAGCGCAGCATCGACTGCGGCGCACTCCGCCTCCAGCGCCGCTGCAGGCAACGCTTCTTCTGAAGAAGAGTTGGGCTGGATCTGGCCCACCAACGCAGGCAGCGTCAGCGCAGGTTTTGATGAGGTGAAAAACAAAGGCTTGGACATTTCTGGCAAACCCGGCGACGCCGTACTGGCCACTGCCGACGGCCGCGTGGTCTACGCTGGTGCCGGTCTGCGCGGCTACGGCAACTTGGTGATTTTGAAGCACAACAACACCTACCTCAGCGCCTACGCGCACAACCAAACCCTGCTGGTCAAAGAAGACCAAAACGTGCGCAAAGGCCAGAAGATCGCCGAGATGGGCAACACCGACGCCGACAGCACCAAGCTGCACTTTGAGATTCGCCGCCAAGGCAAACCGGTAGACCCGGCCAAGTACTTGCCTGCGCGTTAAGTAGCAACGAAAAGCACTGATATGGCCTGGCCCGTTTTAGTTTTCGACATCGAGTCCATCCCCGACGTAGCGGGCCTGCGCGCTCTGCGCGGCGCGCCTGCGGAGCACACCGACGCACAGGTCTACGGCGCGTGGGCTGAAGAGCGCAAAGAAGGCGGCAAGAGCGACTTTATGCCCTTGCACCTGCAGCGCGTGCTGTGCATCAGCGCGGTGTTTCGCAATGCCGAAGGGCTCAGGGTGCATTCGTTTTTAGACAAAGACGATGCCTCCGAGGGCAAGATCATCCAGCAGTTTTTTAACTCGGTTGAAAAGCATGTGCCGCAGCTGGTGAGTTGGAACGGCGGCGGTTTTGACCTGCCCGTGTTGCACTACCGCGGCCTGGTGCACGGCGTGGTGGCCGACAAGTATTGGGACATGGGCGAGAGCGGGAATGGAAGTGACCGTGAGTTCAAGTGGAACAACTACATTGGCCGCTACCACCTGCGCCACCTCGACCTGATGGACTTGCTGGCCATGTACCAGCCCAAAAATAACGCCCCGCTCGACGCCATGGCCAAGCTCTGCGGTTTTCCCGGCAAGCTGGGCATGGACGGCTCCATGGTCTACAGCGCCTACCTGAGCGGCCAACGCGACGAGATTCGCCGCTACTGCGAAACCGATGTGATGAACACTTACTTGGTCTACTGCCGCTACCAAAAAATGCGCGGCGGCTTCACCGAGGCCGAGTACGCGCAAGAGATCGCCTATGTGAAAGAAACCCTGGGCAACCTAGCGCCTACCGAGGCGCATTGGCAGGAGTATTTGGCGGCTTGGGTTTAGCGGCGGCGCAAGCCCCTGCCCCCGTAGAATCCCGCCATGACTTTCAATGCCACCCAAGCCCTTGCCCTTGCGCACCAGACCCTCGACATTGAAGCCCAGGCCGTCAGCGGCCTGAAGGCGCGGCTGGGGCCGGGCTTTGCGCAGGCGGTGCAGGCCATGCTCGAATGCACGGGCCGGGTGGTGGTGATGGGCATGGGCAAAAGCGGGCATGTGGGGCGCAAAATTGCCGCCACCCTGGCCTCTACGGGCACGCCTGCGCTGTTTGTGCACCCGGCCGAGGCCAGCCATGGCGACCTGGGCATGGTCATGGCGCACGACGTGGTGCTGGCCATTTCCAATTCCGGCGAGAGCAGCGAGCTCGTGGTCATCTTGCCGGTACTCAAGCGCTTAGGCCTGACCCTGGTGGCCATGACGGGGAGCCTGCAGTCGAGCCTGGCGCAGCACGCCAGCATGGTGCTCGACAGCGGTGTCGACAAAGAAGCCTGCCCTCTCAACCTCGCGCCCACCGCCAGCACGACCGCGCAGTTGGCCTTGGGTGACGCATTGGCCGTGGCTTTGCTCGACGCGCGCGGCTTTAAAGAAGCCGACTTTGCCCGCTCCCACCCGGGTGGCGCGCTGGGCCGCAAGCTGCTGACCCATCTGCGCGACGTGATGCGCACTGGTGACGCCCTGCCTTGTGTGCCGCTCACCACGCCCTTCACTGAACTCATGCGCGAGATGAGCGCCAAGGGCTTGGGCGCAGCTGCAGTGGTGGACGCGCAGGGCCTGCTCTTGGGCGTGTTTACCGACGGCGATCTGCGCCGCCAAATTGAACAAGGCGTAGACCTGCGCGCCCTGACTGCAGGCCAAGTGATGCACGCCAAACCGCACAGCCTGCCCGAAGGCGCGCTGGCCGTAGAAGCCGCGCAAGCCATGGAGCAGCACCGCATTACCTGCGTGCTAGTGACCAACGCAGTGGGCGTTTTGGTAGGCGCGGTGCACATTGGCGACCTGATGCGCGCTAAAGTGATTTAGCCCACGCCGCTTGACCCTGCACCCACACAACTCGCCACCCACCAAAAATGTCTGCCCCACCGCTGCCTCCGCTGCGCCCCACGCTGGGCTTTGCGCCTGCTGTGCTGCAGCGTGCCCAGGGCATTCGCGTGGTCTTTTTTGATGTTGACGGCGTCTTTACCGACGGGGGCATTTACATCGACGCGCAGGGCAAGGAGACGCTCAAACGCTTCCACACGCTCGACGGCCAGGGCATCAAACTGCTGCAGGCCGCAGGCATCACCCCCGCCGTGATTACCGGGCGCGACTCCGCCGCGCTGCGCGAACGCTTGCAGGCCTTGGGCATAGTGCATGCCCACTTTGGCACCGAAGACAAGCGCCCCGCTGCCGAGCAAACTTTGCGCACCCTGGGCCTGGGCTGGAGCCAAGCCGCCGCCATGGGCGACGACTGGCCCGACCTGTCGGTGATGCGCCGCGCCGCCCTGGCCTGCGCGCCCGCCAACGCCCACGCTGAGCTGAGCGCCGTGGCGCACTACGTCACCCAGCGCTATGGCGGCGGCGGTGCCGTGCGCGAGCTGTGCGACCTGCTTTTGCTGGCCAGTGGCCACTATGGCCGTTTGCTAGAGCAGGCCAGCGCATGAGCACGCCGCTGCAACTGCTGCCCAGCAGCGGTCTTGCCCTTGGCCCCGTCAGCATGCGCAGCCGCTTGGAGCGTTTTACCTACGCCGCATCGAACCAGCTGAGCATTTATTTGCCGCCCATTTTGATGGCGCTCTTGGCGCTGCTGACCTACTGGATGGTGCGGCTCACACCGCCGGTGCTGCCGCCCGAAGTGCAGCGCCCGCTGCGCCACTCGGCCGACTACTTTATGCGCGATTTTGCGGTGAAAAGCTACGACGCGCAGGGCCTGCTCAAGAGCGAAATCAAAGGCAGCATGGCAAATCATTTTGAAGACACCGACGTGCTCGACATCACCCAGCCGCGCATTCGCTCGTTTGACGCAGCGGGCCGCTTGGTGACGGCCAGCGCCGACCGCGCGCTCAGCAATGGCGACGGCTCTGAAGTGCAGCTCATTGGCAACGCTGTGGTACTGCGCGAAGCTATGGCAGGCGAGGCGGGCCACATGCTGCCCCGGGTGGAGTATCGCGGTGAGTTTTTGCATGTACTGCAAAACATGCAGCGCCTGCGCTCGCACAAACCTGTGCGCATCACCAGCGGAGCCGACCAATTTAGCGCCGACCAGTTGGAGTTTGACAATCTGGGCCAAGTGGCCGAACTCACCGGCCATGTACGCGCCAGCATGGCCCCCCGTAAATAGGAGATCGGTATGAGCCCCTTGGTTTTTATCACCGGCGCGTCCAGCGGCATTGGCCAAGCCCTGGCCCTGCACTACCACCAAGCGGGTTGGCGCTTGGCCCTGGTGGCACGCCGCACAGCAGAAGTAAAAACCTGGGCTGATGCGCATGGAATAAGCGTAGACAGCTATGAAATATATAGCGCAGACGTTTCCGACACCGCGCAAATTGTAGGCGCTGGGCAGGCCTGCATCGCCGCCCAGGGCCTGCCCAATGTGGTGATTGCCAACGCGGGCATCAGCATTGGCATGGACACAGGCGTACTCGCCGACCTGGGCGTGATGGAGCGCACTTTTGCCACCAACAATACCGGCCTGGCTGCGACCTTTCACCCCTTTGTCGACGCTTTTGTGCAGCGCGGTAGCGGCAGCTTTGTGGGCATTGCCAGCGTGGCGGGTATTCGCGGCCTGCCCGGCCACGCAGCCTACTGCGCCAGCAAAGCCGCCGTAATTGCCTACTGCGAGAGCCTGCGCGGCGAATTGCGCTCCGCCAAGGGCCCAGGAGGCGTTAAGGTGGTCACTATTTGTCCCGGCTATATCGACACCCCGCTGACGCGCCAAAACCGCTACAGCATGCCCTTTCTAATGCCAGCAGACGCCTTTGCACGCCAAGCCTTTGTCACCATTGCCGCAGGCAAGAGCTACCGCGTGATTCCGTGGCAAATGGGCGTAGTGGCCAAGCTGCTGCGCTTGCTGCCCAATGGGCTGTACGACAAGCTGCTCAGCGGTAGGCCGCGCAAACGCCGGCTGGGAGAATAGAAAATAGAAATAGCAAAAGGCTCCCTCGGGAGCCTTTTTTTCGTTCTTGAGACTTTAAGCTCAGTAGCTGTTGTTGCCACCACCGCCGTAGCCACCGCCGCCGCCTTCGCGCCGACCGCCACCACCGCGGGGGCCAGGGCCGTAGGGGCTGCGAAAGCCACCGTCTTGCCCACCGCCGTAGCCGCCGCCTTCACGCCGACCACCGCCACCACCTTCACGCCCAGCACCGTAGCCGCCACCGCCGCCTTCGCGTCGGCCACCGCCACCGTAGCCACCACCCCCACCACCGCCTCCGCCATATCCACCGCCACCACCTCCGAAGCCTCCGCTACGGGGGGGGCGCGGCTCCATGGGGCGCGCTTCGTTGACCACAATATTGCGGCCACCCAGGGGTTGTTCGTGCATGCCGTGAATGGCCGCTTGCGCTTGCGCGTCGCTGCCCATCTCGACAAAGCCAAAACCTTTGGAGCGACCGGTTTCGCGCTCCATCATGACTTTGGCACTGACGACGGAGCCGAACTGGCCAAAGGCCTGTTGCAAGTCTTCGTCGCGTACGCCGTAGGGCAAATTGCCCACGTACAGTTTGCTGCCCATCTCAAGAACTCCTGAATCGTTAATTCAAGTGGGTTGCAGTGTGCTTAGTAACCGCCACGGCCACCGCCACCGCCGCCGCCGTAACCGCCGCCACCGCCTTCACGACGACCGCCGCCGCCACCACCACCACCACCGTAGCCGCCGCCACCACCACCGCCGTAACCGCCACCACCGCCGAAGCCGCCGCCGCCGCTACGGGGAGGGCGAGCTTCCATGGGGCGCGCTTCGTTCACAACGACGCTACGGCCACCGAGGGGTTGGTTATGCATGCCAGCAATGGCTGCTTGGGCTTGGGCATCGTCGCCCATTTCCACGAAACCGAAGCCTTTGGAACGACCGGTATCGCGCTCCATCATGACTTTGGCGCTGGTTACGGTGCCGAAAGCGCCGAAGGCCTGCTCAAGATCGCTGTCGCGAACGGAATAGGGCAGATTGCCCACATAAAGTTTGTTGCCCATGAAAGGGACTCCTCAAAGAGACTCAAAAAACGCGATGGAGCCCGCTCTACGCAATCAACAAACGAACAGAACCACTGGGGAACCTGCAAGAGACGCGAAACTGACCTAGACACCGCAAACGTGTAATGCCCGAAGACACGACAAGCAAATTATCCTCTATATCATCAAAATACACCAAGCGGTATTTTTAACTGGCTTTTCCAGCCCCCAAACGGGTCTTTTGAAAGACTTTTTTCACACCTATTTATGAACGCTTTCTCCTCTGAAAAAAGCCCTTCTTTGCGCATTGTGTCTTTGGTGCCCAGCGTGACCGAATTGCTATGCAGTTTGGGCTTAGCACCTTACCTGGTTGGGCGCACGGGCTTTTGTATTCACCCTTTTGAGACCCTGCGCAGGGTTGCCAAAGTCGGCGGCACCAAGGACGTGAACCTGGCCAAGATCGCGCAATTGCGGCCCAGCCATGTGATCGTGAACGTCGACGAAAACACCTTGCCCACCGTCCAAGCGCTGGAGCACATGGGCTTGCGTTTGGTGGTTACGCACCCGCAAAGCCCGCTAGACAATATCCACTTAATCGACCAATTTGCTACAGATTTTATAGCTGTCCACGCAGTATCGGCGAGCGCTGCAGCCTTGAAAGCACAAATTTTCCAGGCTTTGGAAGGTTTTGCCGCCAGCAGCGCCCAGCCCCCGGCGGCACAGCGCGTGCTCTACTTGATTTGGCGCGACCCGTGGATGACGGTGGCGCAAGACACCTACATCAGCCGCATGCTGGGCTTGATTCATTGGCAAACCTGGCCCGCTGTGCAGGGCGGTGCGCGCGGCGCGGCGCGCTACCCGGTGGTAGACATGGCCCAGGCCGCCCAGGCCGGCATTGAGCGGGTGTTGCTTTCTAGCGAACCTTTTCATTTTGATGCGTCCCACCTGGCCGAGCTACAAGCCCTTTTGCCCCAAGCAAAGGTGCAGTTGGTCGACGGCGAGGCGCTCAGCTGGTACGGCAGCCGCTGCCTCAAGGGCTTTGCGCTGCTGCAACAACTGGCCCAGGGCGACGCCCCCAGCCCCCAGGCTCACTCGCCTGAATAGTTGCGCCACTGGCGCATGCCGTTGCGCATGGTGAGCAGTTGGCGTTCGAAATTCGGACAGGCCTTGCAGGCCAGCAGGTGAAAGAAGACCGCCACGCGGTCGCTCGCGCCCAGCGGGCGATCTTCGCGGGCGATGAGTAAGGAGGCCACTTGGCGGCAGGTTCGACGCAACATGATGGGGCTAGTTTATGGCCAATTTCTTTTGGCCAAACCAATGGATTTCAAGGCATTCGCGCAGACGCGAACGGGAGCGGTGCAGCTGTACATACAGGTTAGTCTGCGTCAGCTTCAATTCCTTACAGATATCGTCGCTGGACAGCTCCAGCCACTCGCGCATCAAGAACACACGGCCTTGTACTGCGGGCAGTTTTTCAACGCAAATGTCCATCACCGCAAAAAATTGGGTCGAATTCAAGTCTTGCTCGGGGTTGCCCCAGTCAGCGGGCGGACTTTGAAAATGCCCGTCGGTTTTGAACACCAAGGCGTCGAGCTCCTCGTTGCCGTCAGACGCACTGTCGATATCGATGCAAACCTCGCGCTGGCGTTGGCGCAGGCAGTCGATCACCTTGTGCTTCAAAATGCCCACCAACCAGGTCTTGAGTTGGGAGCGGTTGCCAAAAGACTGCGGCTTGCTTAAAGCGGCCAACATGGTCTCCGACACCGCGTCTTCAGCCCAAGCGTCGTTGCGCAACTGCAAGCGCGCAAAGCGCAGCAGGTAGCTGTGCTGCTCAGCTATATCGTCCTGGATGCTCATAGATGATGTGCAAATCTTGCGTGGAAGTGTAAGCTTGGCATCATCGCACACGACCAAGACATATATGAAAAACCAACTTTGGCCCCTGGCCCTGCTGACTTGTGCTGCGCTCCAGGGCGCTCGTGCGCAAATGGCTGCGCCTGTTGCAGCCCCCAGTGCCACAGCGGCTGCGGCCAAGCAAAATGCAGGCAATCTGCTCAAGCCCAGCCTGCAGGGCACAGATGCCGAAGGTAAAGCGTTCAAATTGGCGGCGCTCAGAGGCAAGGTGGTCTTGGTCTTGTTCTGGTCGACCGACTGTCCGGTGTGCCGCGACAAAATGCCCGAGCTGCGCGAGAACTATGCAGGCTGGCGCAACAAACCATTTGAGCTGGTGACGGTGAGCGTAGACAAACGCATGCAAGACGTGAGCGACTACGAAAAAATTGTCTCGGCCATGGTGCCTTTGAAGCAACGCTTTGTGCAACTGTGGGCTGGCGCACCGGGCTATAGCGACAATTTTGACAAGCCTAGCGCCCTGCCGCATGCCTATTTGCTAGACAAAACCGGCCAGGTGGTCGAGCAATACAACGGGCGCATCCCCGCCGCCGCCTGGGACCGCATTGCCGACTTGCTGTAGCTTGCGCAAAAAAATGCAAGGCGGCTTGTAAGAAAACCCGGCCTGGCTAGACTAAACATTAACCAGACATTGAACTGGTTGTTTTTTAAACCCTTTCAACCCCTTAGGAGTTCACCATGAACAAACATGCTCTCGTTGCCGCCGCTGCCGCCTCCCTACTCTCCAGTTTGCTGGTAGCCACCCCTGCCATGGCGCAAAGCAAAGAAAAATGCTTTGGCATTGCACAAGCTGGTCAAAACGACTGTGCCAACTTGTCGGGCACCCACTCTTGCGCAGGCCAGTCCAAAGCCAGCATGGGCATGGACGAATGGAAATACGTAGCCAAAGGCACCTGTGCCGACATGAAAGGCATGACCGAGATGCAGGTCAAAGACAAAATGAAGATGAAACCCGACATGGGCAAAAAATCGGACAAGATGTAATCGACGCGCTCGAACACAACTGCATTCCGATTGGCAGCTATGGGGCACACTGGCATTGGTTGGCGGCACGCGCACTACGCGCAGCTGCTCCAGCTGCAACCCATGCTGCCGTTTTTAGAAGTTCATTCTGAAAACTTTTTTGGCGCAGGTGGCGCGGCGCTTGCGGTACTCACGCAGGCGCGCGCTCACTACCCCATCAGCCTGCACGGCGTAGGTTTGGGCCTGGGCTCAGCCTGCGGCATTGACGCCTGGCACTTGGCACAACTGCAGCGCTTGGTAGAGCGCATCGAGCCCGTGCGCGTGAGCGACCATGCTTGCTTTGCCCGCACCATGGTGTCTGATGGCCCCATAGTCCACGGCTCTGACCTCTTGCCCCTGCCCTTTAGCCGTGCCGCCTTAGACGTGCTGGCCAGCAATGTGCAGCAAGTGCAAGACGCGCTCCAGCGCCCAATTGCAGTCGAGAATCTCTCTGCCTACATAGGCTTTGCTGAGAACGATTTCTCGGAGCCCGAATTTTTAAATGCATTGGCTGCGCGCACCGGCTGCCAACTGCTGATCGACGTGAACAATATTTACGTCAATGCCCTAAATACACCACGCTTGCGGGCCAGCGCTCCAATGCCCGCCACTACGAGTCAGGCCAGTGCGCCCGAGCTTGCCAGCGCCGATAGCGCCGAGCCGTTGGCCGCTTGCCGTGCTTGGCTGGGTGCCATCGCGCCACAGCACGTTGCCGAGCTGCACTTGGCGGGCCACTGCCAGCGCGAAGACGGCTGGGTCATCGACGACCATGGCAGCTTGGTTTGCGAGCCAGTCTGGCAGCTCTACCAACACGCGCTGGGCCTGTGGGGCGCAGTGCCCAGCTTGGTCGAGTGGGACACCGACATCCCACCCCTGGCCGTGTTGCTGGCGCAGGCCGCGCGCGCCGACGCTTACGCGGGTGCAGCGCAAGGGCAGCAACAAGCTCAACCGGCCCCACACATAACCCAACACATGGCCACCGCATGAGCCCACTGGCCTTGCAGCAGCAGGCCCTGGTAGCGGCCATTTGGCAGCTGCCCAGCAGTGCGCCTCATGCATCTAAAGCTACAAATTTTATAGCTGCATACGCAACATTCACGAGCGCTAACGGCCTAAATGCCTACCAAGACCATGTCGCCATGCTGGCTCCGCGCGTATTGCAAGCAGCCTACCCGGTGAGCGCGCAATACATCGGCAGTGCAGGCTTTACGGCCATGGCCCGCGCCTTCTGGCGTGCCCACCCGCCACAGCAGGGCGACCTGGCCCAATGGGGCGGCGAGTTGCACGACTTCATGGCACGCAGCGAGGCGCTGACCGCCATGCCGTGGATCGCCGACATGGCCCGCGTTGAGTGGGCCTTGCACTGCGCCGCCACCGCTGCAGACGCCGAGCCAGACCGCGCCAGCCTGGGCTTATTGGTATCGCACGAACCCGAGCACCTGGGCGTGCAACTGGCACCCGGCACACAGGTGTTGCATTGCGCTTGGCCGGTGGCCGAGCCGATCATGGCCCAGCGTGCGTCTGGCAACGCAGGCGCTGGAAATATCGAAAGCGATAGCAAACGCAATGGCGAGGGCCAGTGCGCAGCCTCGGCCACGCTCTACAGCCCCCGCGCACAGAGCCAAGCCATTGTGGTGTGGCGCGAAGACTTTGCGCCGCGGCTACGCCCGTGCCTGCCTGGCGAAGCGCCCTTGCTCACCGCCCTGTTGCAAGGCCACAGCTTGGGCGCGGCTATGGAACAAGCCCTCGAGCTGGACTTTAGCGCCTGGCTACAAAGCGCCGTACCCGATGCCTTGTGGATCGCCAGCACGCCCTTGCAAACTGCAGCACACGCACGCAGCGATCGACCTCCCGAAACTCCCCACACCAGCCACTGAAAGACCCCGTATGACAGCCCTTGTGCAAACCCTTCTCGCCGCCTGGAGCCAACTCGTGCGCCTGCTCAGCAGCGCCCAGCCCTTGGCGCAACTGGCCGCACGCCTGTACGTGGGCCAGGCCTTTTTTGCCTCGGGCCTGACCAAACTGCGCGACTGGGACACCACCTTGGCCTTGTTCGCCGACGAATACCATGTGCCGCTCTTGCCGACGCATGTGGCAGCCGTGATGGGCACTGCGGGCGAGCTGCTGCTGCCCGTGCTCTTGGTGCTCGGCTTGGGTGGGCGCTTTGCCGCATTGGGCTTGTTCGTCGTCAATGCCATTGCCGTGGTTTCGCTGAGCGAGATCGCCCCCGCTGCCTTGCAGCAGCATGTGTTTTGGGGCTCGCTCTTGGTCTTCATCGCCCTGTGGGGTCCCGGTGCCTTGGCGCTGGAGCGTTGTGTTTGGCCGCGTATGCGCGCTGCCTTCTCTCTCTAAGCTCATACACCACACTGTCATCCTCTGATGTGCGGATGACAGGCTGGCCGATTCGAGGCAACATGGGCGTTTTGCTATAAAGCGCAGACCATGGCGGCCCCTACAGATACTCCCCCACAACGCGTTGCGCTCATCACCATCCATGGTGTGGGCGACCCGCATATTGGCGACACGGCGCAAAGTGTGGCCGAATTGTTGGTGGCACAAGCAGGCTATACCCATCAGGGCAAAGACGAGTGGCTGATCCCCGTGCAAGCCGTGTACCCAGACAGTAGCACGGCCCCGCGGGTTGCGGGAGCCAATGCCTATGCCTCGGCATTTAGCGCAGCGCGCGCCGGAGCGGGCAGCGTGAGCGACGCCGACCCCGAGCACGCGCGTGGCGACCTGGGCCTGCAACTGAACTACCACCTGCTGCGCGGCACCGAGCTGCCCAGCGCTGACACGCTCTACCAAGCGCCGCACCATCGCTTGGTCAAAGGCTCAACCCAAGTCGATGTGGTCGACATGTACTGGGGCGATTTGTCTGGCCTAGAAGGCGCGGTGATGCGCATCGTTGCGGAGCTCTACACCCTGATTTTTCACCTCTGCCAACTCGGGCGTGACACTGCGCACCACACGGTGGTGTACATCCAAAAAATAGCAGAGACCTCGCCCAGAACAAGCTCGATTGCCGACGTTTTTGGCAACGCCCACCAATGGGCCGACACCCTGTTTACCAAACCCAGTGGTCTGCTCAATGCCCTTTTGGTAATGGTCACCGCTTGGTGGTTGGGTTTGGCATGGCTGCACGAATGGGTGGGCGCCAATGCCTTGGGTATCGGCTGGTTGGCCATCGCGCGCAGCAGCTTCTTGGTGGCTGCTAGTATTTTGCTAGCGCTTGGTTTTTATTGGCGCGGCGTGCGCGGTGCGGGCCTATTTTTGGCGGCGGGCTGTGCTGTGGCTTGGGCGCTGTATTTAGAAACCCACCAGAACCAATCCTTTGCCGCCATGCACTGCGTGGCTCTGCTGTGGACGACTCTATTGGCAGCGGCCTATATTTGGTTTCTACGCTTTTGCGACACCATCATTCACGGTCTGTGGCGCTGGGGTTTTGGCATGGGAGTGGTGGTGCTTGCCGTCATGCTCTATGGCGCGCTGCGAACGGCTGCGCCCACTGCGAACCCGTGGTTGGGCACTTGGCTGATGGCCGCGCTCACGGCCACCGAAACCATTGTCTTGCTGATGCTTTTGGTATGGTTCTGCATGGGTGTGTCGATCATGGTGTTGGCCCTCGCTGGAGCTTGGCTCAAGTGGCAAAGCAAGTCCAATGTGGTGACACGTGGCGTCGACTCGGGGCGTTTTGGTTTGTATATTTCTATCGTTCTGTTTATCACCCTGTCTTTCTCGGCTTGGGCGCTGGTGGTGGAACCCATCAAGGCCAGCTTTCCGGCGTTCCAGTACACAGCGTTCACACAAGGCCTGATGGGCAAGCCCATGCTTCTTGCCTCCGCATTTATTCAAGACCGTTTTCAGCAAAGTACGCTCATGTTTGCTCCGGTGGTCCTGGTCTTGTCCACACTCTTGGCCTGCGGCCTGGCTTTGCTCTTGCCCAGTCTACTGGTGGAGCTATCTGCGCCGCGCCATGGCTTGCCGGGCGAAACGGTGGGGCGCTGGCTCAGTGATGTGGGCGCGTCTTTTACCTGGGCGAGCAGTAAAGTTATTTTTGTCAGTGCCTTTTTGTTTGGTGCATGGGCTTATTTTTCTTTGCGCCCCGAACCAGATGTGCCAGCCGTTTGCGATTCTGTGTGCGCGGTTTTTAGCTGGTTTCGCCAGGACTCTGGTCAGTGGCTCAAAGCCTTCACCTACTTGGTCGCAGGGTCCGCGGCGAGCTTGCTGGTGGTGGGGGGCAAGGTCTTTGGCTCTTTGCGCAATATCCGCTTGGCCTTGGATGCTGCGCTAGACGCCGACCGGCATTTTCGCGAGTTCCCCGACCGTGCCACCTCGCGTGGGCGCATTGCCGCGCGCATGCTCAGCACGTTGAAAACCTTGGACACCATGGGCTATGAACGCATCGTGATTTGCGCGCACAGCCAAGGCAGCGTGATTGCCACCGAGCTACTGCGCGAGCTGCAGTTTCGCCAGCCCCAATTGCTGCGCACGCCATCGCTGCGTTTATTGAGCTGCGGCAGTCCCTTGCGGCAAATTTATGCGGCGCGCTTTCCGGCGCTCTATGAATGGGTGACCCAAGCCAATAGTGGCGGTGGCACCGGCCCTTCGGCGCATGCCTTGGGCTTGGCGCAATGGACCAATCTGTACTGCACTGGCGACTATGTGGGCCGCTGGCTGTGGGACCGGCCGCAGACCCATGTGCTCAGCCTGGGTCTGAACTTTGCCGATGCCCAGCACCGCCAAATCTGCTTGGGCCAGGGCGCGCACACCCATTATTTTGACCGGCAGCAAAGCACCGTAGCCCAAGAAATCGACCAACTTCTCAGGGCCTAGGCTCCGCGCTATACTTATTGCCAGCGCCGATTTGACTTTAGCTTGCGGGCGCTTGATAAATGCTGCTAAAGACTGACCGCCCACCCGGCCTCGTTTTTAGTTGCGATGCCGGGTTTTTTTATGTTTGTTCAGCCTCAGTATCTGCAGTTTGACGCGCCGCTGGCCTTGCAAAGCGGAGCGTCGATTCGCGCGTACACCTTGGCCTATGAAACCTATGGCCAGCTCAACGCCACCAAGTCCAACGCGGTGTTGATCTGCCACGCGCTCAATGCCTCGCACCATGTGGCGGGCGTGTACGCAGGCCAGGCCAAAAGCGAAGGCTGGTGGCACACCATGATCGGCCCCGGCAAGCCGGTCGACACCGATACATACTTTGTCATCGGTGTGAACAACCTGGGCTCCTGCTTTGGCTCCACCGGGCCGATGCACCAAAATCCCGACACCAGTGAAGTCTATGGTGCCAGCTTCCCTGTGGTCACAGTGGAAGACTGGGTCAATGCCCAAGCGCGTTTGATGGACGCGCTGGGCATTCAAACCCTCGCCGCCGTCATGGGCGGCTCTTTGGGTGGCATGCAGGCTCTGAGCTGGACGCTGCAATACCCCAGCCGTGTGCGCCACGCCGTGGTGGTGGCCAGCGCACCCAACCTCACGGCCGAGAACATTGCCTTCAACGAAGTGGCGCGCCGCGCCATCGCCACCGACCCCGACTTTCATGGCGGCAACTTCTACCAACACGGCACCGTGCCCAAGCGCGGCCTGCGCATTGCCCGCATGGTCGGGCACATCACCTACCTGAGCGACGATGTGATGAACGAGAAGTTCGGCCGTGAACTGCGTGAAGGTGTGGATTTGAAATACTCCACGCAAGAAGTCGAGTTCCAAATCGAAAGTTATTTGCGCCACCAAGGCGACAAGTTCGCCGAGTACTTTGACGCCAACACCTACTTGCTGATTACCCGCGCGCTCGACTACTTCGACCCGGCCCGCGCCTTTGGCGGCGACCTGTCGAAAGCCCTGGCGCGCGCCACCGCCAAGTTCTTGCTGGTGAGCTTTAGCACCGACTGGCGCTTTGCCCCCGCACGCAGCCACGAGATCGCCAAAGCCCTGCTCGACAACCACCGCGAACTGAGCTACGCCGAGATCAATGCGCCCCATGGCCACGATGCCTTTTTGCTCGAAGACGCCCGCTACATGGGCGTTGTTCGCTCTTATTTTGAGAGCAAAGTCAGCGCAGAAATGGCTACCGCATGAGTGACTTAGCTACCATTGAATCCATCGCCCGCTTGGTGCCCCAAGGCTCGCGCGTGCTCGACCTGGGCTGCGGCGACGGCGCGCTCTTGCACCATCTGCAAGCCCAGCGCGGCTGCAGCGGCTACGGCATCGAGCTGACCGACGCCAATGTGCTGGCCTGCGTGCAGCGCGGCGTGAACGTGCTGCAACTCAACCTCGACGCAGGCTTGGCCCTGTTTGCCGACCACAGCTTTGACGTGGTGCTGCAAATCGACACCCTGCAGCACCTGCGCAATGCCGAGGTGATGCTGCGCGAGACCGCGCGCGTTGGCAAACTGGGCATCGTCGCCTTCCCCAATTTTGCGCACTGGCCCAACCGCCTGGCCGTGCTGCGCGGCCGCATGCCCGTGACCAAACGCCTGCCCTATCAGTGGTACGACACGCCCAATATCCGCGTCGGCACGCACCGCGACTTTGAAGACTTGGCGCAGAAGAACCGGCTGCAAGTGCTCGACGCCTTCGGCCTGCAGGGCGGCCACGAAGTGCGCTGGCTGCCCAACTTACGTGCAGGCACCGCAGTGTTTAAATTTCAGCAAAAGCAGCTATGAACGCAGCGCCAAAACCTGCGCCTGTTAGCTTTCACGAGGTGCTGAAGTTCTGGCTAAAACTGGGTTTCATCAGCTTTGGCGGCCCCGCTGGGCAAATCGCCATCATGCAGCGCGAACTGGTCGATGAAAAGCGCTGGATCTCGCAAGGCCGTTTTAACCACGCGCTGAATTACTGCATGCTCTTACCCGGCCCCGAGGCGCAGCAGCTGGCCACCTACATCGGCTGGTTGATGCACCGCAACTGGGGCGGCGTGGTGGCCGGCACTTTGTTTGTGCTGCCTTCGCTGTTTATTTTGATAGCGCTGAGCTGGGTGTATGTGCGCTTTGGCCAAGTGCCCGTGGTGGCCGGTTTGTTCTACGGTATTCAGTGCGCAGTGGCCGCGATTGTGCTGCACGCAGTCTGGCGCATTGGCAGTAAAAGTTTGAAGAAACCGGCCACAGCGCCCGTCCTTTGGGCGTTAGCAGCTATTAGTTTTATAGCGGTTGAGTTTTTTCAAGTGCCTTTCCCGTGGATCGTTTTGGGCGCAGCCATGGTGGGCTGGGTGGGCGCCAAACTCGTGCCCGCGCAGTTTGCGGGAGGCGGCGGCCATGGTGCCAGCAAAGGCACGCATGCCCCAGCGCTGATTGACGACGATACGCCGACACCAGCCCATGCCCGCTACTCGCGCCAAGGTTTGAGCTTGCTCGTGCTGGTCGGTTTGCTGCTGTGGGCCCTGCCGATGTTGGCCTTGGTGGCATGGCAAGGTTGGCACAGTACGCTGGCGCAAAGCGGCTGGTTTTTTACCAAAGCCGCGCTGCTCACTTTTGGTGGCGCCTACGCCGTACTGCCCTATGTGGTGCAGGGCGCGGTTGGCCATTACCACTGGCTGAGCGCGCCACAAATGATGGCCGGTTTGGCCCTGGGCGAGACCACCCCCGGCCCGCTGATTATGGTGGTGACCTTTGTAGGATTTTTAGCTGGTTGGAGCAAAGCCGTGCTCGGTCCGGATGCCTTGTTTCTCGGTGCGGCCTTGGTCGCCACGGTGGCTACTTGGTTCACTTTTTTGCCCAGTTTTATTTTCATTTTGGCGGGCGGCCCTTTGGTCGAAAGCACGCACGGCAACGTGCAGCTCACCGCGCCGCTAAAGGCCATTACCGCCGCCGTGGTCGGTGTGATTGCCAGTCTTGCTCTTTTTTTTATAGCTAACATCGCACAATCAGCCAGCGCTTTCAGCCTTTTTGGCATCCGCATCGACTGGGTGGCCATGGCCTTGTCCCTGGCTGCTGCGCTGGCATTTTTCCAATTCAAGCAAGGCGTGATTCGCGTGATT
>CANFOR010000031.1 GCA_947448675.1 Betaproteobacteria bacterium | reverse complement strand
GGTTTTGTCGCAGCCCGCCAGTAGCACCACGCCGTCGCAGGGCAGGCTGCGCAGCAGCTCTTCGACTTCCATGGCCAAGAAGTTGCGGTAGAGCATGGTGGTGGGTTTGACCATCACCTCGCCCAAGCTCATGGCGGGCAACTCAACCGGGTAGCCACCGGCCATGAGGATGCCTTTTTTCACGCTCTCGGCGCGTTCGCGCAAATGCGCGTGGCAAGGCGACAGATCGCTCCAGGTGTTGATGATGGCCACCATGGGTTTGTTCATCACGTCCTCGCGGCGCCAGCCCTGTTGCTGCATGCGCTGGCGGTGCGCAAAGCCGCGCATGCCAGCGTCGGCAAACCAGCGACGGCTGCGCAAGTCTTCTAGTTTTTTGAGCGGGGCGGGCATGGCGGGCAAAGGTCGCGGCGGGTAGTAGGCCATCCGCATGGCGGAGAGCGTGTGAAGATACGTGGAGCTTATGTCAAACGGTGCGCGTCGTCATCGTAGCAAACCCTAAAAACCCATCGGATTGAGTGATTGCGAACGCCCAAAAAAATGGCCCACCTCAAGGGTGGGCCAAACATCCAAAGGAGACTTCCTCGGAGAAACTGAAATCAGTGGGCAGCTGCGCCCACTGTGAACACTTTAGCTGTGGTAAGCGGTTTCGCCGTGAGAACTGATGTCCAGGCCTTCGCGCTCTTCTTCTTCGGTGACGCGCAGGCCGATCACCAGGTCAACTACTTTGTAAGCAATGAAGGCCACCACACCGGACCAAACCACGGTGGTCAGCACGCCTTGGAGTTGAATCCAAACTTGACCGGTGATGGAGTAGTCAGGGCTGACCTTGTTGGTCACGTAGTCCCAGATGCCCGTGCCGCCCAGTGAAGGAGCAGCCAGCACGCCGGTCATGAGGGCACCAAAGATGCCGCCCACGCCGTGCACGCCGAACACGTCGAGTGCATCGTCAGCGCCGATCAAGCGCTTCAGACCGGTCACGCCCCAGAAGCAAATAATGCCAGCGAGCAAACCGAGTACCAAGGCGCCCATCACGCCAACAAAACCAGCAGCAGGCGTAATGGCAACCAGGCCGGCAACGGCACCAGAAGCAGCGCCCAGCATGGAGGCTTTGCCCTTGGCCAGGGCTTCAACGCCCATCCAGCTCAGGGTGGCAGCAGCAGTAGCGACCAAGGTGGTGATGAAGGCCAGAGCAGCCGAGCCGTTGGCTTCCAGAGCCGAGCCAGCGTTAAAGCCGAACCAGCCCACCCACAGCAAGGATGCACCCACCATGGTCAAGGTCAGGCTGTGGGGAGCCATCGACTCTTTGCCCAAACCGGTGCGCTTACCCAGTACAAAGGCGCCTACCAAGCCAGCAATACCGGCGTTGATGTGCACCACGGTGCCGCCTGCGAAGTCCAGTGCACCTTTGGCCCAGAGCCAGCCAGCTGCAGCGGTAACTTTGTCAAGGCTAGCTTGGTCAGTGATGCCATCTGGGCCGTCCCAGTACCAAACCATGTGAGCGATTGGCAAATAGCTGAAGGTGAACCAGATCACAGCAAACATCAGCACGGCAGAGAACTTGATGCGCTCGGCAAACGAACCAACAATCAGGGCTACGGTGATGGCGGCAAAGGTTGCCTGGAAGGTCATGAAGGTGAACTCAGGAATGACCACACCCTTGCTGAAGGTTGCAGCCACAGAATCAGGCGTTACGCCTTTCATGAACAACTTGTCGAGGCTACCAATAAACGGATTGCCCGAAGTAAACGCCAAGCTGTAGCCGTACAGCGTCCACAAGACGATGATGAGTGCGAAGATCACAAACACTTGCATCAAGATGCTGAGCATGTTTTTGCTGCGCACCAAGCCGCCGTAAAACAGGGCCAGGCCAGGAATGCTCATCATGATGACGAGAACCGTAGCAACGGTCATCCAGGCGGTGTCACCCTTGTTGGGCACGGGGGCTGGAGGAGCCGATGCAGCAGGTGCTGCGGGGGCGGCAACTGCGGCGGCAGCCGCAGCGGGCGCTGCAGGAGCAGCTGCGCCTGCCAGGGTCAACTCCACAACGCGGGCAGCTTCTGGCGAACCTGCTTTGGCAGAGTCGTCGGGCTTGACCATCATGATGGCGGCTTCATCAATACCAGCGGCTTTCAGGGCGTCGCGCACGGCAAATGCACGGGCCTTGGCCAACTCAGCGTTTTTAACCGGGTCGCCAGAGGCGTCGGTAAAGCCAGAAAGTTGCACCTTGGCTTCTTTGTTGGCTTTGATGAATTCAGCAATCTTGGCGACCGCTGCACCAGCGTCGGCAGGAACTTCGGCTTTGCTGACATCAAAGTTGATTTTTGCGGCAGGAAAATCTGCAGCAAAAGCTGTACTGGCGAGCAAAAAGCTCAGCGCCAGCACAAACAGGGACAGAATTTTTTTCATGGTTTGTTATTCCAAATGGTGTGTGGTGCTGATCAGAGCGCTTCTTTGCCGGTTTCACCGGTACGGATGCGCACGACTTGCTCGAGGTTGTAAACAAAAATTTTGCCGTCACCGATTTTGCCGGTACGGGCAGCGGCTTCCACCGCTTCGATGACGCGCTCTACGAGCTCGTCGGCCACTGCCGCTTCGATCTTGACCTTGGGCAAGAAGTCAACAACGTACTCTGCACCGCGGTACAGCTCGGTGTGTCCTTTTTGGCGACCAAAGCCTTTGACTTCGGTCACAGTAATGCCTTGCACGCCAATGCCCGACAGTGCCTCGCGCACCTCGTCAAGCTTGAACGGTTTGATGATGGCCGTTACGAGTTTCATAGGTAATCCTCTGTGTAACAAGGGTTTAGAATTTTTTGTTGATAGAGAGCACCAAGCTGCTTTTGTAGATATCTTTGCTGCTGCCAGCTTCGATGGCCGCTGCGTTGCCACCCTTGTTGGTGCCAATGAAAGCCGCGCCGAAGGTTACACCGGCGTAGTCTTTGTTCAAAGTCAAAGCGTAGTCGGTGTATTTTGGAATGCTGGTATTGTTTTTGTAGGTTTGGTAGCCCAGGTGCGGCGTGAGGGAGAAGCCTTCGCCCAGGTCAAAGGTAGCCGCTGCTTCCAAGTAGCCGCTACCCTTGCTGCTGGGGTTGCCGAACACATTGCTCAAAGCGTGTGAGTACTTCACCGTGGTAATGCCGTAGGTCAGAGCGCCGTAGGCTTCCAAGGTGTTGGCGTTAGCGTAGCCATTGGCGGTGTTGGTGTTGCCGGTGTACCAGTAGTACAGTGCGCCAATGTCATACGCTACGTCTTTAGCGATTTCGCCTTTGTACCCACCCCAGAAATCCCACTCGAGAGGGCCTTTGGCTACTGTGGGGTTGCTGCCGTTTTTGATCCAGCTAACGTTTTGGATCAAAGTGCTGGCGTAGAAGCCATTTTTGTTGGTGTAGTCCACACCAGCTTGAATGACGGGCTTGCGCGAGGTTTGCGACACGCCGCGGTAGCGGTAATCGGTAGCGAAGGTCAGGTTGGGGGAAATTGTGTACTCGGGTTCTGGAGCCGCAGGTGCCGCTGCCGGGGCGGCAGTTTGGGCAAAAGCGCCGCCAGAAATGGCCAGGGCCACGAGTGCAAACGAAGAGGTGGTTTTGAGTTTCATGTAAATTTCTCCAAAAAAAGACAAGCAATCTAAGCATGGACTGTGCCAGCGTGACAAAGTGGTGACTTTTGATGTGCGCTATTACCATGCAGTATGCGTGTGGCTGCAAGCAAGCGTTATAGGTTGTTCTAAGAGCTTCAGTTGCGCACAATTGTGGTGCTTTATTGTCGATCTTCAACATCAACGCATATTTTTGCACCAAAACTAGGAATGCACATATGTCAGGCTTTGCAATGGTGCACGCCCGGGCCTTGAATGGTTTGCAAGCGGCCAGCGTACAGGTGGAGGTTCACCTGGCCAATGGCCTGCCCAGCTTTACGTTGGTGGGTTTAGCCGATACCGAGGTTAAAGAGGCCCGGGAACGGGTGCGCAGTGCCCTGCAAAATTCGGGGCTCGAGTTTCCGTCCAATAAGCGTATTACGGTGAATTTGGCCCCGGCCGACTTGCCCAAAGATTCTGGCCGCTTTGACTTGCCCATTGCCTTGGGCATATTGGCTGCTAGCGGCCAGATTGATGCCTCGGCCTTGGCAGCCTATGAGTTTGCGGGGGAGTTGTCTTTGGCGGGCGACCTGCGGCCTGTTCGGGGTGCATTGGCCATGTGTTTGGCTTTGCAAGGCGCGGGTGTTGTGGGCACCAGCCCCGGCAGCTTGGTACTGCCCGAGGTCAGCGCGCAGGAAGCCGCTTTGGTGCCCGGAGCACGGGTTTACGGGGCCAAGCATTTGCTAGATGTGGTGCGCCAGTTTGCGCCCGAGGGCTCGGCTGCTGTGGGCGACGCCCACGTGGCCATAAGCAGTGGCTGGGCACGGGTACAGAGCCAGCCGCAAGTGGGGGCCGCTGTCTACCCTGATCTTGCGGACGTGAAGGGCCAGGCCGTGGCCAAGCGCGCTTTAGAGATAGCTGCTGCAGGCGGGCACAGCATGTTATTGGTCGGCCCACCGGGCGCGGGCAAATCGATGCTGGCGCAACGCTTTGCCGGGCTTTTGCCCCCGATGACGCTAGACGAGTCTTTGCAAAGCGCGGCCTTGGCAAGTTTGGTGGGGCGGCTGCAGCTGGCGCATTGGGGCCAGCGCCCCACCTCTGCGCCGCACCACTCGGCCAGCGCGCCTGCCTTGGTGGGCGGCGGTTCACCCCCGCGCCCGGGCGAGATCTCGATGGCGCACAACGGGGTTTTGTTTTTAGATGAAATGCCAGAGTTTCCGCGCTCGGCATTAGAGGCGCTGCGCGAGCCGCTAGAGTCGGGCACCATCACCATTTCGCGCGCGGCTCGCCGGGCGGAGTTCCCAGCGCGCTTTCAGTTGATCGGGGCGATGAACCCCTGCCCCTGCGGGTTTTTGGGCTCGAACCAAAAACAATGCCGCTGCACGCCCGACCAAATTGCGCGCTACCAAAACAAGTTGAGCGGCCCTTTGCTCGACCGCATCGACCTGCATGTCGAAGTGCCCGCCCTGCCCGCCAGCGAACTCTTGCAAGCTGCACCCAGCGAGACCAGTGCCGCAGTGGGCGAGCGTGTGGCCCAGGCCCGCCAGCGTGCTATGGAGCGCCAAGGAAAAACCAACCAAGCCTTGCAAGGCAAAGAGATTGACCTGCATTGCGCCACCGACGAGCCTTCGCGCAAGTTTTTGCAGACAGCCGCCACGCGTTTGGCTTGGTCGGCGCGCGGCACACACCGCAGCTTAAAACTAGCGCGCACGATTGCTGACTTAAGCGGGGCGCAGGCGGTTCAGTTGGTGCATATTGCAGAAGCCATGCAGTACCGCCGGGCCTTGCACGCGTTGCGCTAAAGGCGCCGGCTTAGCCGCCGTAATTGTTGCGGCCAGGGTCAGCTGCTACCGGTTTGGCGGCTGCGGGAGCCGGCCCACCCAAGATGCTGCCGTCAGTGCCGCGCAGGGTGTTGCCATCTACGATGACCTTGGTACCCATGGGGGGTGCGCTTTGCAGCTCGACTGTGCGGCTGCTGCCGTCTTCCATGCTCAGGTGCACGGAATAAACAGTTACTTTTTTCGCATTTTTCTCAAGGGCATTGCCCGCCAAGCCCCCCGCCACGCCACCCAAAACAGTGGCCAACTGTTTGCCTGTGCCATCGCCTACCTGGTGACCCAGCAATGCGCCTGCAACACCACCCGCCACGGCACCCAGGCCGTTGGCCTTGCCTTGGTGTTGCACGGGGGTAATGCCGTCAATCGTGCCGCAGTTGCCGCAAATGGGCTTGGGCGCTGGTGTTGCTACCGCAACGACGGGCACAGGCGCAGGCACAACGGCGGCTACCGGTGCAGGGCTTGGTACCGCAGCAACGGCCGGAGTAGTTACTACGGCAGGCACGCTTGCAGGCCCAGTGGCAGCTTTTGGGGTGACGTGTTTAGCTATGTTTTTGGTAGCTGTCTTCGCAGGTTCTATGCCGCTTTCAGCCGTTTTTTGCTCTGTAACAGGGCTTGCAGAGGGGGTGGTAGCTATGGCAGGCACTGGGGCTACGGGCGCAGTAGGCACGGCCATTGCGGCGGCAGGAGTGGGTGCTTCTGGCTTGGACTTCATGCTCAGCATGGCACCGCCCATGCCCACCACGGCCAGGCCCAAAACGCCGACGACGGCCCACAGAGGTTTGGTAGAGCTGGCTGCTACAGCGCCAGCGTTGAGATCAATAGCCATGGTTTTCTCCTGAATGTTTTTACCAATACGTTGCAAGCCGATAGGCCTATGCATACAACGCGCAGCAGCAGGCCACGGTACACAGTCTTGCGCAAAGGCCAGGTGCTGATTTGTAAGGTCGCGTAAGCCCAGCCACCCCATGGGGGCTCCACCAGTGCGTGGCTAGTGAGCGTGTTGGTGGGGCTCGCGGTTACAAATTGGGTGCGAGTAAGCGCTGGATGTCTTGGGCTTTTAAGCCGCGGCGCTGCGCCAAGTCTTGCAACTGGTCATCGGCAATTTTGCCCACGTTGAAGTAGCTGCTCTGTGGGTGGCTGAGGTAAAAGCCGCTCACGCTGGCAGCGGGCGTCATGGCCAGGCTTTCGGTCAGGCCCATGCCAATGTCGGCGCACTGCAGCAAGTCGAACATGGCTTGCTTGACGCTGTGGTCAGGGCAGGCCGGGTAACCGGGCGCAGGGCGTATGCCTTGGTACTTTTCCGCTATCAAATCACGAGTATCTAGGCGTTCACTGGCAGCATAGCCCCACAGATCGGTGCGCACACGCGCGTGCAGGCATTCGGCAAAAGCCTCAGCCAAGCGGTCGGCCAGTGCCTTGAGCATGATCGACGAGTAGTCGTCGTGGTCGGCCATGAAGTAAGCCTCTTTCTTCTCGGCCCCAATGCCTGCCGTGACGGCGAAAACGCCCACATAGTCTTTGGCTACGCCCTTCGGCGCTACAAAGTCGGCCAAGCAGCGGCTGGGGCGCATGATGCCGTCCACCGCCTGCTTTTCGGTCTGTTGACGCAGGCCGTGCCAGGTCATGGCCACTTCTGTGCGCGTCTCGTCGGTGTAGAGGGCTATGTCGTCGTCATTCACGCTGTTGGCGGGGTACAGGCCCATCACGCCACTGGCCGTGAGCCAGCGGCCTTCTACCAAGCGCTGCAGCATGCGTTTGCCGTCAGAGAACACGCGCTGGGCTTCGGCGCCCACCACTTCGTCTTTCAAGATGGCTGGGAAGGGGCCCGCCAAGTCCCAGGTCTGGAAGAAGGGGCCCCAGTCGATGAATTTGGCCAGCTCGGCCAGATCAAAATTTTTGAACACACGCCGCCCGATGAACTTGGGCACGGGCGGCGTGTAATGCGCCCAATCGATGGGCGTTTTGTTGGCGCGAATCTTGGCCAGCGGCCACAGCGGGGTTCGCTTTTTGTTGGCGTGCTGGGTACGCACCGTGTCGTAGTCGGCGTTCAACTCGGCGATGTATTTGCTGGCGTGGTCGGACAGCAGGCTTTGCGCCACGCTCACGCTGCGCGAGGCATCGGGCACATAGACCACCGGGCCTTCGTAATGCGGCGCAATTTTGACGGCGGTGTGCACGCGGCTGGTGGTAGCGCCGCCGATCAGTAGCGGGATTTTGCGAATGCGAAAATGATCGTCTTTCTGCATCTCTGCGGCTACGTACTGCATTTCTTCCAAGCTCGGTGTGATGAGGCCCGAGAGGCCCACAATGTCTGCACCCTCGACCTTGGCGCGCGCCAAAATTTCGTGGCAGGGCACCATGACGCCCATGTTCACCACTTCAAAGTTATTGCACTGCAAAACGACCGTGACGATGTTTTTTCCAATGTCGTGCACGTCGCCCTTCACGGTGGCGATGATGATCTTGCCCTTGGCTTTGACGTCTTCGCCCGCTGCAGCCTGTTGCTTTTTCTCTTCTTCGATATAGGGAATCAGGTGGGCCACGGCCTGCTTCATTACGCGGGCGCTTTTCACCACCTGGGGCAAAAACATTTTGCCTTGGCCAAACAAATCGCCCACAATGTTCATGCCGTCCATCAAAGGGCCTTCGATCACATGCAGCGGCCGTCCGCCATTGGCCAAAATGCCTTGGTAGGCCTCTTCGGTGTCCTGGGTAATGAAGTCGGTAATGCCCGCCACCAGCGCGTGTGAGAGGCGCTGCTGCACGGTTCCCGCGCGCCACTCGTTGCGCTTGCTCTCGTCTTTAGCGCCGCTCTTGGCGGACTCGGCAATCTCTACCAAACGCTCGCCTGCATCGGCGCGGCGGTTGAGCACCACATCTTCAACGCGCTCGCGCAGTACGGGTTCCAATTCGTCGTACACGCCGACCATGCCCGCGTTGACAATGCCCATGTCCATGCCCGCTTGAATCGCATGGTACAAAAACACGGTGTGAATGGCTTCGCGCACCGGGTCATTGCCTCGGAAGCTGAAGCTCACATTGCTCACGCCGCCGGAGACTTTGGCACCCGGCAGGTGGTGCTTGATCCACTTGGTGGCTTCAATAAAATCCACCGCGTAGTTGTTGTGTTCTTCAATGCCGGTGGCAATGGCGAAGATATTCGGGTCGAAGATGATGTCTTCGGGCGGGAAGTCCAGCTCATCAACCAGCACGCGGTAAGCACGTTCGCAGATTTCAATCTTGCGTTGGTAGGTGTCGGCCTGGCCCTTTTCGTCAAAAGCCATCACCACTGCCGCAGCGCCATAGCGCTTGAGAAGTTTGGCCTGGTGCTTGAAGGCGTCCACGCCTTCTTTCATGCTGATGGAGTTGACGATGCCCTTGCCCTGGATGCAGCGCAGGCCCGCTTCGATCACCTCCCACTTGGAGCTGTCCACCATGATGGGCACCCGCGCAATGTCGGGCTCGCTGGCAATCAGGTTCAAAAAGCGAACCATGGCGGCCTTGCTGTCGAGCATGGCCTCGTCCATGTTGATGTCGATGATCTGCGCGCCGTTTTCTACCTGCTGGCGCGCCACGGCCAGGGCCTGCTCGTACTCGCCGTTCAAAATCATGCGGGCGAAGGCTTTAGAGCCAGTGACATTGGTGCGCTCGCCAATGTTGACAAACAGTGTCCGGCTCGCGGCATTGTTCTCAGCATCTCTGCTAGACGATGGCCCGATCAGTACAGGTTCCAGGCCTGAGAGCTTCATTGGAGGAACTAACAACTTAGACATAACCCACCTTACTTACAAAAGGTGAGCGTCGTTGCATATCGAACCCAAGCCTGACGAATAGATGCTGATTCAAGCACTTTCGCTGCAACGCTCCTTGAGTTAGCCCGATTTTAAGCGTCTAATGCCCGATGCGCCTTTCCTCACCGATTTTGCTTGGTATAAATGCACATGATTGATCGATTTTTTGGTAAAAAAAACTCCACAACAACCGACGAGCGTTTGCGTGCAATTGAAGGCTCTGACACCGCTGATTTGGCCGCCAAACTATTAAGAGCCCCTAGCGCCTTGATGCGGCTCAGCCACGATGAGGCGCGGGTGGTGGTTAGCTATATGCAGCCCGAACTTATTCAAGATGGGACAGCTTTTATCAAAGAAGGCGACACTCGCAATACCGGTTTTATGGTCTTGACACTGGATGGCGAAGTGATCGTAGAAACCATCGTCGTGAGCCGAGTGCACCCCATTACGGTGACGGTGCTCGGCGCTGGCAGCCTATTGGGCGAAATGGGCCTACTCGACGGCGAACCGCGTTCGGCTTCGTGCATTGCAGGCACCGATGTGCGCTGCGCCATCTTGTCGCGCGAGTCTTTGCAAGAGCTGATGAATGACAACCCGCCTGTGGCAGCAAAGTTCATGATGGCAGTGTCGTTGCGCATTGCCGAGCGCCTGCGCGAAACCGCCGACAAGCTCAAAATGTATGCCCAACTCACCCAGGCCATGCAGGAAGAAATTGACCATCTCCTGCCGACTTGATTTTGGCCACCCCCGTTGCGCCTGGGGCGCTTCCCCCTCAAGGGCGCGCAAGCTGTGGCCCGGCTTACGCGGCTTCTTTGTAGAAGAATGGATCGCGCAAACTGCGCGCCGCCAGCGGTAGCACCGCATCGCGTATCGCGCCAATATGTTCGGGCGTGGTGCCGCAGCAGCCGCCCACAATGTTCACCAAGCCCTCGGCGGCAAACTCTTTGAGCAGGCGCGAGGTCACCTCGGGCGTTTCGTCAAAACCGGTTTCGCTCATCGGGTTGGGCAGGCCGGCATTGGGGTAGCAGCTGATGAAGGTGTCACCCGCCACGCGGGCCAATTCTTGAATGTAAGGGCGCATCAGGGCCGCCCCCAATGCGCAATTCAAACCCACGGCCAAGGGCCGTGCATGGCGCACGCTGTGCCAAAACGCAGTGACGGTTTGACCGCTCAAGATGCGACCCGAAGCGTCGGTCACGGTGCCGCTAATGATGAGCGGCAAACGCTCGCCACTGGTCTCAAAAAACTCCTCAATGGCGTAGAGCGCAGCTTTGGCGTTCAGGGTGTCAAAAATCGTTTCCACCAAGAGCACATCGCTGCCGCCTTTCACCAGGGCTTCTACTTGCTCGTAATAGGCGGCGCGCAATTGCTCAAAGCTCACATTGCGCGCGCCCGGATCGTTCACGTCGGGGCTGATGCTGGCAGTTTTGGGTGTGGGGCCGAGCGCCCCGACCACGAAGCGTGGTTTGTCGGGCGTAGAAAATTTGTCGCAAGCGGCGCGTGCAATTTTTGCAGATGCCAAGTTCATCTCGCGGGCCAAATGCGCCATTTCGTAGTCGGCCTGGGCCACCGTGGTGGCGCCAAAGGTATTGGTTTCAACCAAGTCGGCCCCTGCAGCCAAATAGCCTTCATGGATGTCGCCAATGATGTCGGGTCGGGTTAATGACAGCAGTTCGTTATTGCCCTTGATGTCGCGCGCAAAATCTGCAAAACGCGCGCCCCGGTACTGCGCTTCGCTCAGGCGAAAGCGTTGGATCATGGTGCCCATGGCGCCGTCCAAAATGGCGATGCGTTGGCGCAAAATTTCCGGCAGCGCCTGGGCGCGGGTGTAAACAAGGGGCTTCATGTTTTGTATTTTAGGGCTTTGCTCTGGGCAATAAAAAAGTCTGCCTGCAGTTCAGCCTTGTGGGCTGGATGCAGGCAGACTGGTTGCGCCAAGTTTCGAGCCTGTGCCCGAAGCTGATGACGGCTGCAAATTATTTAGGTGAAACGCCCAGTTTGGCAACCGTGTCCATGTTGATGTAGGGGTCTACCGGCAAGTTGGATGCACGCTGGAATGCGTTTACGCCAGCCATGGTGCGCGAAGCAACAATGCCATCGATCGGGCCGTCATAAAAGCCTTTGTCATGTAACGCGGTTTGAATTTGCTTGATCTTGCCAGGCGTAGCATTGGTTTCGCACAAAATGCTGCGCCACTCATAGCGACCTTCGCTGGTTTGCTTGGTCAAAGACACGGTTTGGTATTCGGCTGGGATGGCGGTTTCTACCGTGCGGGCCTTTTCTACTTCTTTGCGCACCGTCACAGTTTTGGTGATTTCTGGCACGTCGATTTCACGGGTCGAGGCGGGCGTTTTCAGTACGGTGCGCGTAACGGTGCGGTACTCGGCTGGAATTTCCACTTCACGCGTTTGTGGTGGGGTCTTGAGCACGCGTTTGGTCACGGTTTGGTATTCGGCAGGCACTTCTACCAAGCACATGATGTCGCCCGTGGCCATGGCTTTTTCATTCAGCACTTTGACGCCGGTTTTGATGTAAGTGTTCGAGCGGCCAGCCTTCCATGTGGTGTAGGCCTCGCGCACCAGAACTTGCTCGCTGGTCTCTTCGTATTGCGCAGGCGCTACGACTTCAATGCGTTTGCTGGCTTCGCGCGAGAGCACTTGCTCGGTGACGGTTTCGTAAACGGCGGGAATGACTTCCAGGCGCTTACCGGCTTCACGCACCACCACGGTCTCGGTCACATCGCCATAACGTGCAGGAATGACTTCCAGGCGAGTTCCGGCTTCGCGCTTGACCATTTGCTTTGTCTCGGTGCCGTAAGCTGGCGGCACAAAAACCTTGGCATAGCATTCGCCGGGCTTGGCTTTGGGAAACAGGTCGTCGTCTTTGCTGGCAGTGCCTTGGGCAAAGGCAATGCCGCTGACGGTCAGAGCGAGTGAAATGGCGGTGAGGCGAGAAAAGCGCATAGTGGCTCCAAGTAGTGAAGGCCTTGAATTTACGCTTTAAGAATTACAAAAGTATGTAAACGTAGTATTTTGGTATTTGTCTTGCAGTTGTTACGTATTGATTGTGTGAAACCACACGCCAGCGTCGCTCAGTGTCCCAATACGGGGAACAACTTCACCAGCCCGTCACTCATCACCTCCACCGCCAGCGCCGCCAAAATCAAACCCATCAGGCGCGTCATCACGTTAATGCCGGTTTTGCCCAGCACGCGGGCAATCGGTTGCGCCAGCGCAAAACACAGGGCGGTGGCCACTGCAACCACCAGACCATAGCCCACCAGGGTCAGCAGCTGCGCCACATCTTTGGCTTTGTCGGCGTAAATCACCACCGTAGACATGGTGGCTGGGCCAGTGAGCAATGGAATGGTCAGCGGCACCACCGCAATACTGGCGCGGGTGGCGGCGTCGTGCATTTCGTCCGCATTGGCGCGCGACTCGGCGGGCTGGGCGTTCAGCATGGCCAGCGCCGAAGTAAGCAACAGCATGCCCCCACCCACCTGGAAGCTGGCCAGGGTGATGCCAAAAAACTCCAATATCTTCAGGCCCAACAAAGCGCTGATGGCGATCACTACAAAGGTCGTGAAGGAGGCAATGCCAATTGTGCGACGCCGCTGCTCGGCACCAAACCCCTGGGTGTAATGGATAAAAAACGGCACACAAGCCAGCGGGTTCACCACCGCCAGCAAGGTGACCAGGGGCTTGGTGTCCATCAGCGCCCGCCAGTGACGTCGAGCACTGCGCCGGTGGTGTAGCTGGCCTCGTTCGACAGCAGCCACACAATCGCTTGCGCCACCTCGTGCGCGCTGCCGCCGCGCTGCATGGGCACCATGCCCACGGTTTGCGCCACGCGGTCGGGCAGGCCGCCGCTGGCGTGAATTTCGGTGTCAATAATGCCCGGGCGCACCGCATTGACGCGAATGCCCTCGGCCGCCACTTCTTTGGCTAAGCCCACGGTAAAGCTGTCGATCGCGCCCTTGCTGGCGGCGTAGTCCACATACTGGCCCGGCGAGCCCAAGCGCGCGGCAGCGCTCGACAGGTTGACGATGGCGCCACCCTGGCCGCCGTGCTTGGTGCTCATGCGCAGCACGGCCTCGCGCGCGCAGACAAAGCTGCCCAGCACATTGGTGTTGAACATGCGCGTGAGCCGCGCCACGCTCATCGCGTCAACCCGCGCAGGCATGTCGACCACGCCTGCGTTGTTGACCAAAGCGGTGAGGCGGCCCAGCTCGGCATCGACCCGCGCAAACATGGCCAGCACCTGGGCCTCCACCGCCACGTCGGCCTGCACGCTGATGGCCTTGCCGCCTTGGGCACGAATCTGGCCCACCACAGCTTCAGCGGCCGCTAGGTTGCCGTGGTAGTTCACGGCCACGGCACAGCCTTTGCTGGCCGCGAGCAAGGCCACGGCGGCACCAATGCCACGGCTACCGCCAGTGACCAAAACAATGGGAGAAACTACGGAAGAGTTGGGTGCGTTCATCTGCGTCCTGCACAATCAGCGTTAATCGGCTACAAAGCCGTATTACAACACCGAGGAGACCCTTCATGAGCATCAGCACAGGCCACAGCATCGACTACTACTTTGCCCCCAATAGCCCCTGGACGTACCTAGGCCACGCGCGCTTGGCCGCCATGGCCCAGGCCGTCGGGGCCAGCATACGCGTGCTGCCGATTGACCTGGGTGGCAAGGTCTTCCCCATCTCGGGTGGCCTGCCCCTGGGCAAGCGCGCGCCCCAGCGCCAGGCCTACCGTTTGGTAGAGCTGGAGCGCTTCGCGGCCCATCTGCAGCTGCCCATGGTCATCAAACCTAAGTACTTTCCGGTGGCGGCAGACGACGCCGCGCGCCTCATCATTGGCGTCGAGTTAAAAGACAGCGCCGCCGCTGCCATGCGCCTCACCAGCGCGGTGTTGTCCGCCGTGTGGGTGCAAGAGCGCAACATTGCCGACGAAGCCGTGCTCGTCGCCCTGCTGGCCGAATGCGGCCTGCCTGCGCAGCGCCTGGAGTACGCGCACAGCCAAGCCGTGGCCGAGCGCTTTGAAGCCAACACCGAAGAGGCCATTGCCGCTGGCGTGTTTGGCGCGCCCAGTTACTGCGTGGGCGGTGAATTGTTTTGGGGCCAAGACCGCTTGGACTTTGTAGAACGCAAATTAAGGAATTAACAACCATGGGCACTAGCATTCAACTCACAGCCGCAGACGGCTTTAGCTTCCCCGTTTACGTGGCCCAGCCCAGCGGCAGCTACGCAGGCAAAGCGCGCGGCGCCATCGTCGTGGTGCAAGAGATTTTTGGCGTTAACAGCCACATCTGCGCGGTGGCCGACGGCTACGCCGAACAAGGCTACCTGGCTCTGGCACTCGCCACCTTCGAGCGCGCCAAGCGCGGTGTAGACCTAGGCTACACGCAAGAAGGAATGGGCGAGGGCTTTGCCCTCAAGGGCGCCATTGAAGCCTTGCCCGCCCCTGGCCTCATGCAAGACATTCAAGCCACGGTGGACCACGCCGCACAAGCCAGCGGCGGCAAGGTCGGCATCGTGGGCTACTGCTGGGGCGGCCTCATCACCTGGCGCAGCGCGGCCCTGGTCAATGGCCTGGCCGCAGCCGTGCCCTACTACGGTGGCGGCATGACCCTGGGCGACGAGCCCGCGCGCCAGCCCCAGTGCCCCGTGCTCTGCCACTTCAGCGACCGCGACCACTACATCCCCATGGAAAGCATTCAATCCTTTCAAGCCGCGCACCCCGCTGTGCCCGTGCACATGTACGCCGCAGACCACGGCTTCAACTGCGACCAGCGCGCCGCCGGGCACGCCCCCAGCGCCGCCCTGGCCCGCGAGCGCACACTGGCATTTTTTGCGCAGCATGTGGGCTGAGGCGGTAAAAGCAGCCTATTTTGAGAGGTAAAAACGGCCGAAAGGCGCATGGATAGCGCGTAGGCAGCTATTTTTTTAATAGCAAATAAGCAGCGTTGATTTACTTTGCCAGCGGAGCAATGGCATTGCAACGGCTCTTCCCACCTACCAGCGTGCAGGCAATCACCGGCACGCCTTGCACGCTGTATTCGGTGAGCAGCCACGCGCCGCTGCTTTGGTGGTCGAGCGTGGCGAAGCCGTATTCCGCGCGGGCGGCGTAGTCTTCTACCAGCGCCCCCGGGAAGGGCTCGCTGCCTGCGGGCAGGGCCAGCGGGGGCGCGCCTTCGTTGGACGAACCCGAGTTGCCCAGCACCACCGAGGCCGGGTGCGCGCTGCTAAAGCCCATGGCTTCAAACACATGCAAGTGGCCGTGCAGGGCAGTGCTAATGCCGGCGGGGAAGAGCCGCGTGGGCTGCAGCGCGCTGAAGACCGACAGCAAACCCGCCGTGCCCGCTGGTTTGGCGACTTTGGTGTTTTTGCTGCCCTCGGCTTTGTTGGGCGCAAAGGCCAGCAGCGGGTGGTGGCTGCTGAAAAAGCTCTCGGGTTTTTGCGCGGCCAGCGCCTCCACGGCGCGCAGGTTGGCGGCATATTTTGCGTAGGCCGGGTCTTGCGGGCCAATGGCTTTGCCGCTGGCCTTAGACGAGTCAAACACGATCAACTGCGTGTTGAGGCCAAGCGGCACGGCGTAGGGGGCTGCGTAGTCAGCGTCTGCGTCGTTGGCGGGGTTGTTGCACGAGCGTGCTTCGCTCCAGGGCTGGGCGTCGATAAAGCGAAACCAACCCTGCCCGGCGCGAAAACAAGACTCATGGTTGCCGCGCACAAACACCCAAGGCGCCGCAGCGAGCAGGGGCTTGGCGGGCACAAAAAAGTCGGCCTGCCATGCGTCAAAACCATAGCCCCAGGGCGCGCCTGCGCAGCCTGCGTTGCCCGCAGGGCAGGGGCTCTCGCGGTAGTGGATGTCGCCGATGTGGATGACCACATCGGGCCGGGTTAACGCAGCGCTTTGTGCGACCTGGGCCCAGGGCCATTTTTGCGCGTCGTTGCAGGCCTGGAAGGCGTCTTCCGAGGCCTTCATGCGGCAGCCGGTGTCGGCCACGACGGTGATGCGGCGCAGCTCGGCGCGCGGTGCGGGCACGGCCACGCCGCCCACGCTGGCGCTGCGCGCGCTTGCGGGCCAGGTGGCCTCGCAAGTGAGCACGTCAAACACGCTGGGCTTGGCGTCTTTTTGGGCCGCGTCGCTGCGCGCGGGCACGGTCGCTGGCGCGGCGCGCACTTGCATGGCCTGCGGCACTTGGCCGTCAAAAGCAATGGCGGGGCAGGCGTTGGCACGCGTGATGGCACGCACCACAGCGCGCTGGCCTTCGGCCTGTACGGTGAACAAGGCTTCTAGCGCGGGGCTGCGTGCTGCGCCGGCCGCAGCAGGCGCGTTCACAAGCACGCCAGATGGCCCAGCGCAGCCCATAAAAAAGCCGCAGAGGCTTGCCAGAAGCGCGTGAGTAGCTATAAATTTTGTAGTACGTGGAATTTTCATAAGCGGCAGTTTACCCAGATATGGTATTGGCCTTCTTTGCCTTGCAGTGCTTCAGGGGGCGCAGGGAAGTTGGCGCTTTGCACGGCCTTCACCGCTGCGCGGTCGGCAGCTGCCAGCCCACTACTTTGCACGACTTTGGTGTTGCCCACTACGGCGTCGCGCAGACTGAATTCAACCCGCGTGCGGCCGCGAAACTCCAAGTCGGTAGCGGTGGGGGGCACTTGGTAGACCGCTTGCACGGCAGCGGCGAGCTTGGCGTTGTAGGCAATAGCCGGGTCTGCACCGCTCGCTGGCGGCGGTGGCGCGGGGGGAGGGGTGGGCGCAGCAGCCGGGGCCACAGGCGCGCTGCGGGCAGCCACAGGCGCGCTGCGGGCAGCCACAGGCGCGCTGCGGGCAGCCACAGGC